>JAPUJD010000244.1 GCA_027296385.1 Acidobacteriota bacterium
AGGACTGACATCGCGCCAGCGATACCCCTCGCGCGACAGCGCCAGCACCGCGTTCGGGCCCGCCAGGACGCGGCCGTCGAGAGTCGTCGTCAGGTGTACACCGAGGAAGGGGAGACTCGGATCCGGCACCGGATAGATGAGCCCTCGTACCAGATGCCGGCGAGGCTCGCGCAGCGCGAAGTACTCGCCGCGAAAGGGCACGATGTGCGTCCCGTCGGTGACTGGAGCATGGAGAGCGGCGACGCGATCCGAATGGAGTCCGCCGCAGTTGATCAGCAGCCGAGATCGCCACTCGCCCGCGGTTGTCTCGACGACGATCTCCCGCTCGCGCTCGATGATCCCGCAGACCTCGGTCGAGAGGGCCAGCTGGGCCCCGGCCGCCGCCAGCTCGTGCCACAGAGCGCGGCAGACAGCCCGGTAGTCGACAATGGCGGCGTCGGGCACCCACAAAGCGGCGAGACCTGCCGCATGGGGCTCGAGCTCGGCCAGCCGCCCGGGACCGATGAGCTCGACTGCGACCCCGTTGGCCCGCGCCCTGGCGTGCAGCGCGTGGAGCCGCGGCAGCTCCTCTTCGTGGGTCGCGACGACGACCTTGCCGCAAACGCGAATCTCCACCCCGTGCTCGCCGCAGAAGTGGATCATCGCCGCGCGCCCGGCGATGGCGGTACGGGCCTTGAGCGAACCCGGAACGTAGTAGAGCCCGGAGTGGAGCACACCCGAGTTGTGGCCCGTCTGATGAACAGCTATCGCCGGCTCCTTGTCGATCAGGACGAGCCTGAGATCCGGCCGCTCGACGAGCAGCTGCCGGGCCGTAGCCAGACCGACGATCCCGGCTCCGACGACGGCCACGTCGACCGAGCCAGGAACCGCCGGCGGCGCCTCAGATGCTGTCAACTCGCCTCCAGCAAGGCCATGCGGCCGTAAGCTCAGTCTGTATCGGCCTTGGCCAAGGCAGCGCTGACGACTTTCTCGAGCGCGAACCGGCGCTCGACGCCGGCGCGGCGGTCGAGCATGCCGCGCTTCACGTGCTCGAGCAGACGGTCGACCTCGACTTGCATCTTCTCCATCTGCGCGTTCATGTTGAGGATGACCTCGACCCCCGCCAGGTTGACGCCGAGATCGCGCGTCAGGGTGAGGATGGTCTCCAGCCGGCGCACGGTCGCCGTGTCGTAGAGCCGGGTGTTGCCGGCGCTGCGTACCGGCTTGATCAGCCCCTCGCGCTCGTAGAGCCGCAGGGTCTGCGGGTGGATGTCGAAACGCTCGGCGATCGCACTGATCATCAGGTACTTGCGCTGACTCTGACGGCGACGGGGCATCGCGACTCTCCTGTCTGATCTGCGGCCCGCTCGCGGCAGCGCCACGGGCGGGCCTTCAGCCTATCCGATGGCGGCCTCAGCCGGCTGATTCGTCGACATCGACGTACTCGGCATCGATCACCTCGTCGTCGCCGGAGGACTCCTCGGTCGCCTCGGCATCGGGAGCGGAGTCGGCGCCAGCCTCGGCAGCCTGGTCCTTGTACAGGATCTCGGCCAGCTTGTGGGAAGCCTGGGTCAGCTGGGTCGACGCCTCCTCCATCTTCTCGAGGTCGTCGCCCTCGAGGGCCTCCTTGGCGTTGGCTAGGGCGCTCTCGAAATCACCGATCTCGGCAGCGCCAAGTTTCTCCTTGTTCTCCTCGAAGGTCTTTTCGGTGGAGTAGACCAACTGGTCGAGGCTGTTGCGGGCCTCGGCACGCTGGCGCCTCTGCTTGTCCTCTTCGGAATGGGACTCGGCGTCGGTGACCATGTTGTCGATCTCGTCTTCGGACAGGCCGCTCGACGCGGTGATGGTGATCTGCTGTTCCTTGCCCGTGCCGCGGTCCTTGGCGGACACGTTGAGGATGCCGTTCGCGTCGATGTCGAAGGTCACCTCGACCTGCGGCACGCCGCGGGGCGCCGGCGGGATGCCGACGAGATGGAACCGGCCCAGGGTACGATTGTCGCGCGCCATGTCGCGCTCGCCCTGGAGGACGTGCACCTCGACCGAGGTCTGATTCTCGGCCGCGGTCGAGAACACCTCGCTCTTCTTGGTCGGGATCGTCGTGTTGCGCTCGATCAAGCGGGTGAGGACACCGCCCAGCGTCTCGATACCGAGCGACAGCGGCGTGACGTCGAGCAGCAGCATGTCCTTGACGTCGCCGGCCAGCACACCGCCCTGGATGGCGGCGCCGATGGCGACCACCTCGTCCGGGTTGACGCCCTTGTGGGGCTCTTGCTCGAAGATCTCTTGCACCAGCTTCTGGATGGCGGGCATGCGAGTCTGACCGCCGACGAGAACGACCTCGTCGATCTCCTTGGCCGAGACACCCGCGTCCTTCAGCGCCTGCCGGCAGGGCTTGGCCGACCGATGGATCAGCTCCTCGACCATCTGTTCGAGGCGACTGCGGGACAGCTTGATGTTGAGATGTTTGGGCCCGGCCTGGTCGGCGGTGATGAACGGCAGGTTGATCTCGGTCTCCTGGGCGCTCGAGAGCTCGATCTTCGCCTTCTCGGCAGCCTCCCTCAGACGCTGGACCGCCATCGGGTCCTGAGCCAGGTCGATGCCCTGGTCCTTCTTGAACTCGGCGAGCAGCCAGTCGATGATCTTGTGGTCGATGTTGTCACCGCCGAGATGCGTGTCTCCATTCGTCGCCTTGACCTCGACGACTCCGTCTCCGACCTCGAGAATCGAGATGTCGAACGTACCGCCGCCGAAGTCGTAGACCGCGATCAGCTCGTCCTGGTTCTTGTCCAGCCCGTAGGCCAGAGCGGCCGCCGTCGGCTCGTTGACCAGACGCTCCACCTTGAGGCCGGCGATCCGGCCGGCATCCTTGGTGGCCTGGCGCTGCGCGTCGTTGAAGTAGGCCGGCACGGTGATGACGGCGGCCTCGACCTTCTCGCCCAGATAGTCCTCAGCCGCCTGCTTGAGCTTCTGCAGGGTCATGGCCGAGATCTCCTCGGGCGAGTAGTTCTTGCCGTCGATCACGATCCGAAGCGAGTCGTCGGCCTCGCTCACCTTGAACGGCACCATCTTCATCTCTTCGCTGACCTCGTCGTAGCGCCGCCCCATGAAGCGCTTGATCGAGTAAATTGTGCGCTCCGGGTTGGTCACGGCCTGGCGCTTTGCGACCTGGCCGACGAGACGTTCGCCGCTGTCGGTGAAGGCGGCGACCGAGGGAGTGGTGCGGTTGCCCTCGGCGTTGGGAATGACCTTGGCCTCTGACCCTTCCATGATCGCTACGACGCTGTTGGTGGTTCCTAAATCGATCCCGATGATCCTGCTCACGAATCTTCCTCCTTCAAGAGCTTCTTCTACTGGTGTCTGATCTGCTAGATGAACTGCTCAGTGGGCACTACTGACACGGAGTGTACAAACTTAAGCGTGTTGATGTCAAGTCTAGGGCAAGCCCGATCTTACCCTCGGGGACTAAGATCCGGCGCGAGCCAGAGCCATGCTCAGTCGAGCAACACGAGAGGTGGCGTGTCGACTAGCTCGGGCGGCGAGAATTCGGGGTCGAGCAGGAAGTTGCCGCTGATCATCTCGGTCTGGATGGAGCCGCTGAGGCGGTCTTCGCCCTCGATCGCCAGCAGATAGCTGATTGGGGCGTCGGTGTAATCTAGCCGGCGGTCCTTCGACAACCGCATGTCACCCTCGGCCAACAGGTTGAGGTCGACCAGCTCGCGCAAGGTCTCGGGAAAGCTGCTGCGCAGCAGGAAGAAGGTCTTCGCCGCCTGATCCACCTTGTCGTAGAGCGAGCCCTGCACCTCGGAGGCCAGGCCCGCCCGGATCCGCTGCTGTCCGTCGAGCGGCACGAGGAAACGTTCCGGCGCCAGCACGATCAACGCCGCCAAGCTGACCAGCATGCCAATGCCGAGCAGCCTGCCGGGCAGCAACGGTTCGGCTACCGACGCCCAGCGCAGCTGCACGTCGGCCCAGAATCGCCGCTTGGGCACCACGGTCTCGAACTCTTCAGGGTCGGCCTCGCTCCACGACTCGACCTTCGACCTCTCGACCGAGGAGAGCTCCTCCACCGACGGGGCCGCCATCGAGGTCTCCGTCGTCGCTGACGTAACCGGCCAGGACTCGACAGGAGGCGCCAACGGTCTGGCCTCCGGTGGGTCCATTTGGTCCAGGCGCGGGATCTCGACGTCGGAAACGTCGAACGCCTGCGAGCCCGGCAGGCGAGAGGCAGGAACAGGCGG
>JAPUJD010000245.1 GCA_027296385.1 Acidobacteriota bacterium
CCTTCCCACGAGCAGAATGATCGTCACCTGAATCAGCCCGATCATCCCGTACGTCGTGATCAGCAGCTCCAGGTTGCCGCGCTCGCGTTCCCGCACGACGGCGACGGCGGTGAACAACACCATCGTCAGCGTTAGGATGACGCCGATGAGCCCCGGGACGATCTGCATCGCCGAGCGGCGTTCCGGGTTGTAGTAGCTGCGCACTTCGAACACCCTCGACGGCCGCTCGACGCCGACCTTGCGGAGCTCGAACGGTAGCGTCGCGAGTTGCGCAGCGATGTTGGCGACGGTCGGATCGGAGCCGTCGACGAGCAGTTGCGCCGCGGGCCGCGTGGCTTCGCGAACACGGCGCGCGAAGTCGGCCGGAATCACGATGCCGATGACGATCTCGCCGCGTCGCATCATGTCCTCAAGCTCTCCGGCGGTGCTCGCCCACGCGACGATATCGAGCACCTGCGAGGCTTCTGTATCGGCAATCAGTTGGCGAGAGAGCTGGGTTGTCGCCTGATCCACGACACCGGCACGCAGGTGCCGAACATCGAGATTGATGGCGTAGCCGAAGAGCAGGATCTGCAGCAGGGGGATGCCGATGATCATGCCGAAGGTCAGCCGGTCACGGGATAGCTGGCGGATTTCCTTGGTGAGGATGGCTCCAATACGCAGCAGCGACGTCACGGGTACAACGCCTCCGAGCCTGCGACCCGCCCAGAGGCTCCAGCGGACGCGGCGGTAACCGGCAATGCGGCATCGCCGTCAAAGCCCGTCGCCGCCACGAAGACGTCTTCGAGGTTGGCGTTGACCCGCTCGACGGTGCCGGCGGCTCCGCCGGCTTCGAGCGCCGCGCCAACCCGCTCTACGGGGTCGTCGGCATGGGGGTCGACCATGACGTGCAGCCGGGTGCCGAGCTGAGTGACGGCGCGCACGAACCCCTCCGACTGAAGGGCCGCACGGGCCTGACGCGGTCGATCGGTTTCGACCTCGAGCACCACCGCGTCGATGTGACTGGAAAGAACGCGCGGCACCCCCTCGGCAACCAGCCGTCCCTCGGCGAGGATGGCGAGACGGTGGCAGCGCTCGGCCTCGTCCATGAAGTGGGTGGAGACCAGAATCGTAGTGCCGCTTTCGGCGAGCTCGAACAGGCCATCCCAGAAATCTCGCCGACTCTGCGGGTCGACGGCACTCGTCGGCTCGTCGAGCAGCAGCAACTCGGGCTCGTGCAAGGTCACGGCAGCGAGGGCCAGGCGCTGTCGCTGGCCGCCGCTGAGGGTTCCGGCGCGCTGGCGCTCGAGACCGCCGAGCGTATAGCGGGCCAGGTTGCTCTCGATTCTCTCTCGCCGTCGGCGACGACCCATAGAGTAGATCCGGGCCATGAACTCCATGTTCTCGCGCACGGTGAGGTCCTCGTAGAGCGAGAACTTCTGGGTCATGTAGCCAATACGCGGCCGCACCCGCTCGGCGTCACGCGGCAGCTCCATGCCGAGGACACGAATGCTGCCAGCCGACGGTTTGAGCAAGCCGCATAGCATTCGGATCGTCGTCGTCTTGCCGGAACCGTTGGGTCCGAGGAAGCCGTAGATCTTCCCGCTCGGAATCGTCAAGTCGATGCCATCGACGGCTACCAGCTTGCCAAACGTGCGCGAAAGCCCCTCCGCAACAATCGCCGCGTCGGTCATCGCGAAGAGCCGGATGCCGACTGTGGGCGAAGGCTCGGGAAATCAACTTCTACGGGGACACCGGTGGGTAGCTCGCGCGCCGCCGGCTCGGTCAGTGTGATCTCGGCGACGTAGCTCAGACGGCTGCGGTCACGCTGGGTTAGCGAGAAGTACGGCGTAAACGTGGCGTCCGCCGACACCCAGCGCACCGAACCGGCGAAGCTGCCGTCGACACCGTCGACCACGATCGTGGAAGACAAGCCCGGGGTGATGCCGGCGCGCAGCGGCTCGGGAACGTACACCCGCGCGTACGGAGCACCTTCGGCCATCATCACCAGGACGGTCGCGCCCACCGGCGGCCGCTCGCCGAGTTTGTAGGGCATCGCGTCGATCCTACCGGCGCGAGGGGCGTGGATCACGAGGCGGTCGGCCAGGAGTTGAATGCGCCCATGGGCGGCTGCAGCCTCGGCAACGGAGGCGCGCGCCTGCCCCAGTTCCTCAGCGGTGGTGCCCTCGAGAAACTCGGCCAGTCGGGCTTCGGCTGCTCGAGCATTGGACATCGAGACCTTGACGGTACTGTTCGCACGATCGAGGTCAGCCTCGGTAAAGACATGTTCCTCGACCAGGGCTCGAACCCGATTGTGCTCGAGGCGCGCTATCTCCAGGGTGTTCTCGAGGGCCTCGAGCTCGGCCCGAGCCCTGTCGATCTGCTCGCTACGGGGGCCGCGGATGAGCTCGGCGACCCGCTGTTCGGCGCGATCCCAGGTCGCCCGCGCCTGCGACAGGTCCGAGGTGTACAAGCTCTGGTCGAGGCGCATGAGGATCGCGCCGGCTTCGACGACATCGCCCTCGCTGACCAGAACCTCGACGATACGCTCGCGCGCCTCGGCCACCAACTCGAGTCGGTCTCTTTCCAGCGTCCCGACGATCGGCAGCGCCGAAGGGGGTGGTTGACAACCAACAAGGAGCGCCGCCGAGCAGACCGCGCAAACCATTCGACACATCATCTCGGTTCTTTCAAGAACTCTACCAGCAGCGCTCATGCGGCTGAGCAGCCCAGCACGACCTGAACATCCGAAACCGCCTCCGCATCTCCGAGCGGGTTACTTTCTAGGAGACTCGAGGCCGTTTTCCCGCTGGGGTGCCCCCATCAGCCGAGGAATCTCCTTCGCTCTCAGCACCGCCTCGTGGAGCCACATGCACTCCAGCTCTTCCCGCTCCTTGGCGTAGAACTCTCGTAGCAGCGCCTCTACGTCTTCGTAGTCGTCAGACGGCCTTGTGAAAGCGAGGAGCTTGCCCACACTCAACAAGGGTGTCGGGGGAGGGCGTTTGAT
>JAPUJD010000246.1 GCA_027296385.1 Acidobacteriota bacterium
CCGTAGGGCTCGAGGAGCACCGGCAGCTCCTTCACCTGATGCTGGATGCGAACGGCTCCGTAGAGCTCCGGAACGGCCATGCCGGCCTTCTCGGCGAGGCGTTTGGTCTGAAGCTTGTCGTCGACCAGCGGATAGAGACGGCGCGGGTTGTGTTCCGCGATGAACCGATTGTTGCGGCCGTTGATGCCCAGGACTCCTAGGCGACCAAGCCTTCGAGCGTTACCCCACATCAGTACGAGTCCCGCGCCAGGGCTCGGAAGCGCCACAGCTCGAGGAGGCGGTATCCCGAGTAACGACCGAGCACGAGTGCTCCGGCGAGCAGCACCAGGAGCAGCTCCGGAAAGACGAAGATCAGGTGCCCGACGACGGCGCTGGTCATTACCAGGTAGGCCAACACCGCCACGAACAGGCTGCCCAGGCCCTGCCCCAGCGCCTCGGCCGCTCCGCGCTCCTCCCAGACTACGGACATGCGCTCGATCGTGATGGTCAGGATCACCATCGGAAAAAGTGCCACCGACAGTCCGCTCTCAATCCCCAGCCTGTGGCTCACGACGCTGAGCGCCAGCATCAACAGGACGACGACGATCAGGACCGCGGCCAGCCGCGGCACCAGCAGCAACCTGAGGCGCTCGAGGTAGAAGCGAACGAAGAGACCGAGGGCGACGACCACCAGAAAGAGAGTGATCCCGCCAAGCAGCCGAGTCTCGCGAAACGCCAGGGCGATCAGAACCGGCATGAAGGTGCCGAAGGTCTTGACTCCGACGAGCGTGCGCAGCAAGACCAGGAGGAAGGCCCCGACCGGCACCAGCAGCAAGACCCGATAGACCTCCTGAATGCGAATCGGCAGGTCGAGCAGGGAGAAGCTGAGAACCGCGGGGCTGAGGATGCGGCTACCGCGGGCGGCGGCCAGCAAGGCTCCCTGCTCGCTCTCGCGCACGGCCGCGCTGAGTTGCACGGCATGGCCGCCCTGCACGCCGACGAGCGAACGGCGGCCGCGACTGAGCGGTAGCAGATCGTCGCTGACACCGGGCTGCCCCGACTCGCCATCGAACGCCAGCCAGCTAGCGCCGTCCCACACCTCGAGCCAGACCCAGGTCGGCGCGTCGCGTAGCCGGCGCTCGAGGCGCAGCCCGCGCACCACTCGAGCCGGCGTCTCTCCCAGGCTCAGGACGTCGACGGCGGCCCTCAGCCGATCGGCCGGACTGGCCCCGCCACCGATCAGGACGGCGGCGTTCGTGTTCCCGGGATCGCGGAGACGCTGCAGGATTTGTGGAATCAGGGTCTCGAGATCGGCCGAGCGCCGTAGCGATTCCTCCAGCAGGCCGGCTGCGGCGGCAAACCGTGCCTCGTCGAGCTCGCCGATTCGCACCGCCGGAGCCGACTCCCGAGCGACCTCGGCCGAACCCCTCAGGCGTTGCACGGTCGCCCGGTAGTAGAGCGTCTGCGCACCGGACGCCTGGCGGATCGACCACACGGCCTGCCTGCCGCGACCTACCACCCGAGTCGTCAAACCGTACTCACCGGAGACGAAGTTCTCTCCGACCACGGCGAACGCCCCGCCCGACTGCGGGATTGCCAACGTCGCCTTGGCCGGCCCGCCCTCGCCCTCGAAACGCAGCCGGAGCTCGAGGTCCCAGATCGCTGCTGTCGACTTGGGCGTCAGCGGAAATCCCAGCGCCACGACCTTGTAGAGCAACAGACCGGTGCCGATAGCCGCCAGGACCCCAGCGATGAGATAGACCTGCCGGCGCCTCATGGCGCGACCTCGTCCGGGCAATCGAGCGGCTGCAGCATGCCGGCCGAGGTGTCGACCAGGTACGCGCCGGCGAGAAAGCTCCGCCCGATCAACAGCGGGTAATCGAAGCCGCTGCGATCGACCAGATTGACCTCGACCCGCTTGGCCACCGAGCCCAGGCAGATCGCGAGCGAGACCACCGGCCGGACATCGCTGCGCCCCGAGTGGCGCCTGATCGCTGCCTTGCGGACGAGCTTGCGCTCGAACGCCACCCGCCGGCCGCTCTCGCCCTCGACGGTGAAGCGCACCCAGCGCTCACCGTCCCGCCGGAAGAAGCGCTGACGCTCGACATGGAGCGAGGAGTTCTCGGCCCCGCTGTCGAGCTTGGCCTCGAGCTCGATCCCCGACGGGAGCAGCCGCACCCTCTCGATCCAACCGGCGACCGCGCGCTCGTCCGTCCCCATCGAGGCCGCTGGCCCCCACGCGTGACACAACAGCGCCAGAAGAAGAATCGACCGTCTCAAGAGATAGATCTCATCATAGCCCAGGCGAGTGCGAGCGCGGGTCGCTGTTCTCCCTTCCAACACCGTCTCGCGAACCTAGTGAAGAAAACGGCCGACGAGGCACTCCCCGTCGGCCGCATCAGCTCGAAACTGGGACGAGCTCAAGGTACGGTATTCGACCAGGCCGAGGTGTCGCCCGACTCGAACCCGTCGGCGAAGATCGGTCCGAGGATCTCGATGTCCACCCCGATCGAGCCCAGGTTGCCCGGGTTCCCCGAGTCGGTGCCGATAGCAAGGGAACCGAACCAGAACTGCTCTGCCTTCATGGCGGGCTCATTCCACGACACGTCCAAGTCGAAGGGCTGCCCGGCCGGCGTGATGGCCGGGCCGGTGGCGCTC
>JAPUJD010000247.1 GCA_027296385.1 Acidobacteriota bacterium
TCGAACTCGTCGGGCACACAGGAGCGCGCCGATGTTCACCTGGTGCGTTACAAGGATGGTGGGCCTGTTGAGCTCCTGCTCGAGAATCCAGCTCCTCACGCCTCTCCGCCCTTGATTCACAGGGCGACAGAGGCCCCCTAAGCAGCGGAGTTCGTCCCGCTCGTCCCTGTGTGACGAGCCCGTTTCTCAACGCTGTGGCGTTTGAACGGGACCTAACCCTTGCACGCAACGCCGAAAGTCAATACCCTGTCGCCCAGCCCTCTCGCTGTCGACGGACGCTGGCAAACGCCGGGGAAGGACACAAGCAGTGGGTCGAGCAGGATCCGTTAAACAAGCAGGCCTGACGGGAGGGGAGATTCGTCCTCGAAGATTCGGGGTGCGCCTGCTCGTCGCTGCCACACTGCTGCTCACCTCGCTGGCTGCCGTAGACCTGCCTATCGCAGGCTCTCAGGCACTCGCCGCCGCGGTGCCGCAGCGCCAAGCGCAGATTCGCATCGTTGACGCATCGTCGGGTAGTTGGGGCCACATCTACGCCGACGACTTTCGCTTTGGGACGGTCGCCACCGCGCGCCCGGCTATCCTGTTCGCGGGCTTTACTTTTCAAGAACGACCGCCCGGCCAGGAGCCTCCAACACTGCGGCCGGTGCTGGTGCCGGATTTGCTACGGCGCACTGAGGCAGCGGCTCGCGAAATGCTTGAGCGCGTCGGTCTCGCGGTCGGCACCGTGACCACGCGCGAGTCGCCCGCGACGCCCGGCACCGTTTTGTCGCAAGCGCCGGTCCGCGACACGTGGCTCGAGGTCGGGGGAGCCGTGGACTTCACGATAGCGACGCCGATCACGGTGTTGGTACCGGACCTGGTCGGCGAGACCGACGCAGTAGCGCGTCGGCGTCTCGCGGCGGCGCAGCTCACGGTGGGATCACAGCAGCGGGTCGAGTCACGTCAGCCAGTTAATACCGTTCTGAGGCAGGACATAGACGCCGACCGCCGGGTGCCAGTAGGTACGGAGGTCGGCTACGCGATCGCAATTCCGATGACGGTCGTTGTGCCCGAACTGGTCGGCCGCACTGAGGAAGCAGCGCGCGGCGACCTCCTGGCCTTGGAGCTGGGGCTCGGGGCCGTCACGCCCCGGGAGTCACGGCAACCGCCGGGAACCGTGCTCTCCCAGGCGCCTGCTGGGGGCCAGCGAGCCACCATCGGTAGCGACGTCAACGTCGTGGTCGCCGCTCCGATCACCGTCCTCGTGCCTGGCCTGGTGGGACGCACCGAGGCGGAGGCCCGACAGCTCCTTGCCGGCGCCGAGCTCCTGGCCGGTAGCACGACGAACCGCGAGTCGCGATTACCCCCGGGGACGGTGCTGGTCCAGTCGATCACGCAGGGCACGCGCATCGAGATCGGCCGTAACGTCGACATGACCGTCGCTCGGCCGGTCACCGTACTCGTTCCCGACCTTGTCGGCCGGAACGAGAGCGAGGCCAGGAGCCTGCTCGACGCCGCCGAGCTCCTGGCCGGTAGCACGACGAGCCGCGAGTCGCGAGAACCTCCGGGGACGGTGCTGGCACAGTCGATCACGCCGGGCAGTCGAGTCGAGATCGGCCGTGACGTCGACGTGACCATCGCTCGGCTGGTCACCGTACTCGTTCCCGAGCTTGTCGGCCGGAACGAGAGCGAGGCCAGGAGCTTGCTCGAGGGCACCGAGTTGGTCGCCGGCGACATCCAGCATCAAGAGTCGCCAGCGCAACCCGGAACCGTGCTGGCCCAGTCGCTCAACCCAGGTAGTCGCGTGGAGATTGGCACGCCGGTCCCCATGCTGGTCGCGGTCGTCGAGACCGTGGCGGTCCCAGACGTCGTCGGGCTCTCCATAGAAGCGGCGAGGCGAGAGCTGGTGGTCGCGCGGCTCGAGGTGGGTAGCGAGGGGCTGCTCGAGACCCGCATCGAAGAGGAGAACACCGTTCTCGAACAGAGCCGCCAGGCGGGAACCGTCGCAGCGGTCGGTACGCCGATCAACCTGGTGATTGCCACGCCGGAAATGATCACCGTGCCGAACGTCGTCAGCCTGAGTGACGCCGAGGCCGCTGCCGCCATCACCGGTGCCGGCCTGGTGGTGGGTGTACTTACTGAGCGGCTCTCGCTGCAAGCGGGCGGCACGGTGCTGGCACAGGGACAGGCCGCGAACACCCAAGTTGTTTTCGACACGCCAATCGCGCTGCAGGTAGCGCGACCGCGGATTGTCTGGATCGCGCCGGCCACCCTGTTGTTGCTGGTCGGGATGGCTACGCTGGCGCGTGTGCGGAAGGCGCGTCGAGCCGAAACCACGCGCCCTGATGAGCGCCCGAACCCCCCGACGGAGACCGGGGACCTGGCGGAGCTGCCTCAGCTACGGATCCGGCCCGAGGCCGATGATGAAACCCAGCGAACGGATCCTCTGGACGGAGAGCTCATGAAGTAGCGTAATCCTAAGCGATACCTTCGCCGCGGCCGACCCGGAAAGATGGCGTCAGGGGGCACTGTCAAGTTGACGTTGAGCGGACAGGCTTCGCCCGTCCGATGCGGCGACAACTCATAACCTCCGATTTACACACACGTCGCCTCCCGCCAGACCCCGAAGGGGCGTTGGTGCATGAATAAGAAATGACCCACAGCGATCCCAAACAGAGGCCCTCTAGCGACCGATGCTGTACGACTCTGGCCTCCCAAGCTCGGCCATCTGAT
>JAPUJD010000248.1 GCA_027296385.1 Acidobacteriota bacterium
TACGGGGGAGCTGCTCTCGGTGCCGTGCGGCGACGCGATGATCGGCCGTGTGGTCGATCCCCTCGGCCGTCCGCTCGACGGCCTGGGCAACATCGAGACGCCGCACCGGCGGCCACTCGAGTTCAAGGCTCCGGGCATCGCCGCCCGCCAGCCGGTGAACGAGCCGCTGCAGACCGGTGTCAAGGCGATCGACGGCATGATTCCCATCGGCCGCGGCCAGCGCGAGCTCTTGATCGGCGACCGCAAGACCGGCAAGACGGCGATCGCCCTCGACGCCATCGTCAACCAGAAGGGCAAGGACGTCATATGCGTCTACGTCGCGGTCGGCCAGAAGGAATCGACGGTCGTCGGCGTGGTCGAGAAGCTGCGCGAGCTGGGCGCGATGGACTACACCATCGTCGTGTCGGCGTCGGCGGCCGATCCGGCACCGCTGCAGTACATCGCCCCCTACGCCGGTGCGGCGATGGCCGAGTACTTCATGTACGGAGCGGGCCGGCCGACGCTGGTGGTCTACGACGATCTGTCGAAGCAAGCGCACGCCTACCGCCAGCTCTCGCTGCTGCTGCGCCGGCCCCCGGGCCGAGAGGCTTATCCCGGCGACGTCTTCTACCTCCACTCCCGCCTGCTCGAGCGCTCCGTCAAGCTGCGTGACGAGTACGCGCTCGTACCGAAGGACACACCGGAGGACACCGTCGACCGTTCGGTCACGGTCGGCCATCTCGACGCCGTCAAGGAGAACGCGCCGGACGAGGCGACCGGTATCTTCCACCGGCCCGACGGCCTGGAGCGGGCCGAGGCGGCGCTCGCCGCTGCCGGCGACGGTTACCGCATCCACAGGTTCCCGAACAGCGGCGGCTCGATGACCGCGCTGCCGATCATCGAGACGCTCGAGGGCGAGGTCTCGGCCTACATTCCGACCAACGTGATCTCGATCACCGACGGTCAGATCTTCCTCGACCCGGACCTCTTCTTCGCCGGCGTGCGGCCAGCGGTCAACGTCGGCATCTCGGTGTCGCGTGTCGGCGGCAACGCGCAGATCAAGGCGATGAAGAAGCTCGCCGGCTCGCTGCGTCTCGATCTGGCGGCATTTCGCGACCTCGAGGCCTTCGCCCAGCTCGGCACGGAGCTCGACGCGGCGACCCAGAGGCAGCTCGATCGCGGTCAGCGCATGGTCGAGCTATTGAAGCAGCCGCAGTACCAGCCGTTCCCGGTCGAGGAGCAGGTGGTCTCGGTTTTCGCCGGCACGAAGGGGTACCTCGACGACCTCGAGATCTCGCGGGTCGCCGAGTTCGAGCAGACCTTGCTGGCCCACTTCCGTGACGAGTTTCCGGAGATTCTCCAAGAGATCCGTGACCAGCAGGTGATCTCGGACGAGCTGTCGGAGAAGATCGGTGAAGTGATCGCCAACTGCAAGGTGCAGTTCGAGGCCTGAGCCTCGGGCTCGAGGTCGCTCCACCATGGCTAACCGCAGAGTTCTCGTCAGGCGCCGCAACTCGACGCGCAACATCCGCAAGATCACGCGGACGATGCAGCTCATCGCGACGGCCCGCTTTCAGGCGGCCTTCAACCGGGCGACTGCGAGCCGACCTTACACCGACAAGCTGGCACAGCTGATCGAGGGCTTGGCGCGCGCCGCCACGGGCCTGGACCATCCTTTGATGGAGACTCACGAGGACGTGCCGCATGAGGCGCTGCTCGTGCTGACCTCGGACCGCGGTCTGTGTGGCGGTTACAACGCCAACGTGCTGCGCACCGTCGTCGAGCACCTCGACTCGCGCGCCGAGGCGGGCATCGAGACCGCGGTCACGATGGTCGGCAAGAAAGGCACGAACTACTTCCGATTCCTCCGGCGCGAGGTCGCCGAGGTGGTCTCCGACATCGGCGACAAGCCGCGCTTCGAGCAGGTGGAGCCGGTGGCCAACCGGCTGATGGAGGCCTTCATCCGCGGCGAGATCGCGGCCCTCCACGTCGGCTATATGAAGTTCGCCTCCGCGGGCAAGCAGATGCCCGTGGTGGAGAGACTCCTGCCGCTGTCCTACGAGGCGCCGGAAGGAGAAGATACCGCGGGCGAGGTTCTGTACGAGTTCTCGCCCAGTCCCCAGGAGCTGCTCGACGAGTTGCTCCCGGCGAGCGTTCGGGTGAGGCTGTTCCAGGCCTTCACCGACGCGGCGGTGAGTGAGCAGGTCGCGCGAATGGTCGCGATGAAGGCGGCGACCGACGCGGCTGAAGACATGATCAAGCGCTTGACGATGCAATACAACCGCGCCCGGCAGACCCAGGTCACGATGGAGCTCCTGGACATCGTGGGCGGCGCCAACGCGCTGGCCTAGCGCGGCAGCAAGAACGAATAGGAAGCCAAGACATGACAGACGCAAATACCGGCAAGGTAACTCAGGTCATCGGCTCGATCCTCGATGCCCAGTTCTCGGGAGATCGACTGCCGACGATCTACAGCGCCCTCAAGGTCGACGTCGAGCGCACGGTGCTCGGCGAGACGACCACCGAAACGCTGTGGTGCGAGGTTGCTCAGCACCTCGGCGGCGGCCGGGTCCGTGCCGTAGCGCTCGACTCGACGGACGGCCTCAGGCGTGGCGCCGAGATCCTCGACACCGGCGGCCCGATCACGGTGCCGGTCGGCGAGGAGACGCTCGGTCGGGTCTTCAACCTGCTCGGTGAGACGATCGACGACCGCGGTCCGATCTCGACGACCGAGAGGCGACCGATCCACCGCGAGCCGCCGGAGTTCGACGAGCTCGCCTCGAAGACCGAGATGTTCGAGACCGGGATCAAGGTCATGGACCTGCTGTGCCCGCTGGTGCGCGGCGGCAAGGCCGGTCTCTTCGGCGGTGCCGGCGTCGGCAAGACGGTCATCATTCAGGAGCTGATCGCCCGTCTCGCCCGTTTCCACAGCGGCTACTCCTGCTTCGCCGGCGTCGGTGAGCGCACCCGAGAGGGCAACGATCTGTGGCTCGAGATGCAAGAGGCCAAGATTGGCGACACCGGCAAGCGGGTCATCGACCAGACCGTCATGGTCTTCGGGCAGATGAACGAGCCGCCGGGTGCGCGTCTCCGTGTCGCGCTTTCGGCCCTGACGATGGCGGAGCACTTCCGCGATCAGACCGGCGCCGACACCCTGCTCTTCATCGACAACATCTTCCGCTTCACCCAGGCGGGCGCCGAGGTCTCGGCGTTGTTGGGCCGCATGCCTTCGGCGGTCGGCTACCAGCCGACGCTGGGCACCGAGATGGGCGAACTCCAAGAGCGCATCACCTCGACCAAGACCGGCTCCGTGACGTCGATTCAAGCGATCTACGTGCCGGCGGACGACTACACCGATCCGGCGCCGGCAGCAGCCTTCACCCACCTCGACTCGACGGTGAACCTCGAACGCTCAATCGCCGAGAAGGGCATCTACCCGGCTGTCGATCCGCTGGCTTCGTCGAGCCGCATCGTGGCGCCTGAGTTCCTCGGCGAGAAGCACTACCAGGTGGCGCGCCGAGTGCAACAGATCCTGCAGCGCTACAAGGATTTGCAGGACATCATCGCGATTCTCGGTGTCGACGAACTGTCGGAGGAGGACAAGGTCATCGTGCGCCGAGCCCGCAAGATCGAGCGCTTCCTCTCCCAGCCCTTCTTTGTCGCCGAGCAGTTCACGGGCTTCTCGGGCATCTACGTCAAGCTCGAGGACACGATCCGGTCGTTCGACGAGCTGTGCGACGGCAAGTGGGATCACCTACCGGACAATGCCTTCATGTATGTCGGCACGATCGAAGACGCTGCCAAACGAGCCGAGGACGAGGCTGCCTGAGGCAGAGACTGACCCATGGCCGAAGGCAAGAGTTTCCAACTCGCGGTGGTGACCCCGGAAGCGGCGATCCTCGACACCGAAGCCAGCTTCGTCGCGCTGCCGGCGCACGACGGTGAGATCGGCGTGCTGCGCAACCGGGCGCCGCTCTTGATCAAGCTCGACGTCGGGCTCCTGCGAGCCGAGACGGCTGACGGCACGAGGCGCCTGTACATCGACGGCGGCTTCGCCGAGATGATCGACAACCGCCTGACGGTGCTGACCGAAGACGCCAGGGACCCCGCCGAGCTAGAGCGCGCGGACGCCGAGCGATGCTTCGAGCAGGCCCAGGCCATGACCGCCGAGGATTCGGCGGCCCTGGCAAACCGCGAGAAGGCTCTGCGACGGGCCCGGGTGCAGCTCAGGCTGACCGCTTCGTAGAACCCGCGATCGCCAGCTCGCGGCCTTCTACACCTCTTACTGCAGGAGCGTCTGGGAACCGCTGAGGCGATCGGCCAGGGAGCGACCGGCGAAAGCGAGCAGCAGCCCCAGTCCGGCGGTGGCCACGGTGAGCAGCAGCGCAAGCCAGTGCCTGGTGGCCTGCGGGAGCGACAGCGGGCGGTCGTCCAGGGTGCGGGTACGCAGTCCGACGACGGTCATCCCCGGGGTGTGGCCCCAAAACGCCAAGGGCACGACGTGGTACAAAAACGAGAAGAGCAGGATCACGAACGCCAGCGGCACCGCTTGCCCCATCCCGATCGGCGCGCCGAGCAGCGCGCTGCCTTCCACCATCGCTCCAGCCACCGCGACGTGGACGATGAGATCGATGATGCCGGCTGCGAGACGTGCCCCGACGCCGGCCTGCTGCAGGGCGAGCGTCGGCGCATCGGCAGGCGCCGCGGACTGCGCGGGTGGGATCTTCAGCTGCTCGACGATGATCGGTTCGCCGGCGTGCCGAGCGGTGGAGCCCTTCTCCGAGTGTGGCGGTGACTCGCCGAACAGCTCGTCGACCTCGTCCTGAGACTTTCGATCAGGCGCCCGGAACAGAGGCAGCTCTAGCGGCTCGTCACTCATCGAAAGGGCAGATACTTGACGAAGATTCGGTACAGCAGGTCGGCGGGACGCTCAGCGTAGAGCCGACTGAAACGCAGTAGGCGCTCCACCTCGCCGTCGGTCGGATTGAGCTCGATCGCGCGTTCGAGCTTCTCGATCGCGGCCGGCGGATCGCCGCGCTGCAGATCCCGGACTCCCAGGTTGTAGTAGGAGTCGACCATCAGCCGCACAACATCCTTGTCGTCTGGGTTGGCGGAATGTAGGCGCCAGAGCTCAGGCAGTGCGAACTGCCAGTCGCCCTGCTCGTAGAGCTCGATTTGGTCCTCGAGCCCGGCCAGGCGCTGCTCGACTTCGGTCTGCAAGAGCAGGTCCTGCTCGTCGAGGGGGGCGATCTGCGCTGCCCTTTCGTAGTACTCCGAGGTTCGCAAGTACTCGCGATTCTGGCGCGCTTTCTGGGCCTGGGCCACGAGGGCGTCGCGCCGCGCGAGATCCTCTTTGTTCGGCCCGGTCGGCTTCTTCTCGATTGCGACCTCGGTCGGCGCTTCCCACTGGGCGATCAGTGCTTGGGCCTCGGCGTACTGCGGGTGATCGGTGGGCAGATGACTGACCTGGGTGATGGCCATCGCCGTCTGTCCCGCCTCCTGCAGCTTGCGGGCCCGGGCCAGGGCGTCGCTCTGAGCCACCTCAGGCTCGTCGCTGGAGTTGGGGAAGAAGACGTCGCGCTTCAGATAGAGCGCGGCGAAGGCGGCGACGAGCACCAACACCACGAGGCCGGCGATCGAGAGGAAACGGCGGTTGGCGGGCAGTCCGCGGCGGGGCTTGGGCGCCGCCTCATATTGAGCCTCGGGCTCGGCCGCGGTGGCGAACGTAGCGGTGGGCTCGCTCTCGACGCGCTGGGTTGCTCGTTGTCGCGCGTACGCCAACGAGTCTGGAGGCGTAAAGACCTCGGCGTCTCCCGATGGCTGCGCACCCTCGAAGCTGGACGCTGCTGGCGCGGTGCCCGCGTCCATGCGCTCTATGTAGTCCTTGGCGCCGGCATGGGCGGGGTTGATGCTCAGCACCTTCTCGAACTGCTCGCGGGCCTTGTCGGTGGCGCCTTGTTCCCACAAGGACGTGCCCTCGTGGAAGGCTTCCTCGACTTGGCGCTCTTTCTCGGCCCTGAGGCGCCGCGCTTCTTCGATTCGCTGATTCGCTTCGGTGTGATCGATGTCGATGAGGAAGATGCGCGACCAGGAGTCGATGGCATCCTGGTGATCTCCGCGCTGGAGCGCCTGCTGGCCCTCTTCGAGCAGCTCGCGAATGCGCTGGTTGGTCTCGCTCGTCTCGGCGGGCATCATCTCCGGCGGCAAGCTCGGATGCGAAGAGTCCAGGGCGCGGGCCTTCTCGATCAGAGATAGCGCTTCGTCCTGCCGTCCTTCGCGGTGCGCCTTCTCAGCGGCATCGATGAAGGTCCGAGCGTAGGGCTCGGCCTCCAGTCGCTCAGACGCCATCATCACGATAGCGCTCAGATCCGGGTTGGCTTCGATGGCGTCTCGGTGCTCCTCGGCCAGGTTGAGCAGGGTCCGGAAGTCTCGGTGCTCGAGCAGGTCTTCGAGTTCGCTCTCGAGATCCAGGGCCTTCTCGGGCTCGGGCATGGCGGCGGCTTCCTCCGTCGCGCGGCTCTCCGAAAGGGTCAGACTCTCGCCGGTCTCCAGCTTCTTCATCAGCTCGCGAGCGGGCTCGTACAGGGAGTCGAGACGCAGAGCGAACTCGCAACCTAGAGTAGCCTCCTGGATCTTGCCCTCCAACGCCAGGCTGCGAGACTGCTCGTACGTGCTCTCTACACGCTGCCGGACCTCGTTCGACAGCTTGCTGTCACCCGCGTAAGTCATTGTATTAGCAGGGCTCTAGTGCTCCGTGCGGTAAGCTGGGTAACGAACTTGCCGCACGGAACACTAGACGCCGACCGGCGGTGATCGTAACACAGGGCATGTGGGCCGGCTTGAGCCCGAGACCATTGTGCGAGACGGCCTGCGAGGGTGGCATGACACGCCCCTGGCAGCCTCAGGACGAGTGACC
>JAPUJD010000249.1 GCA_027296385.1 Acidobacteriota bacterium
GATACCGACGAGCCCACCGAGATCCGGCAGGTGTCTTGTCCCTACTGTGGCGAGATCGTCGAGATCGTGCTCGAGAGCGACCTCGAGGGTGAGATGGTCTGGGACTGCGAAGTGTGTTGCAGGCCCTGGAGTCTCATCCTCCGCGGCCAGGGTCCGAGCCGGGAGATCGTGGTCGCAACGCTCGAAGAGTGACGTGGCGAGTCTGCTAGGCGCCTGCCGGCAACTCGGCGAGTCCGGCCTCGATGTCTTCGAGGCACGCCTCCATGCGGTCCAGGTGGGTGCGGAAGCTGAGCACGCAGATGCGGATGGCGTAGCGCCCGCGCAGGCGCGTGGTGGTCAGATGCACCCGCTGGCGACGAAGGATCGCTGCGTGAAGGGCTCGCGTCAGACCCTCGGTGTCCGCTTCCGACCCGGAGGTCGCCCTGACGGCGAACGCCAGGGTGGAGAGCTGCGGCTCGGCGAGGATCTCGATTTGTGGGAGGGCGCGGAGCTTTTCGGTGATCCAGAGAGTGAGGTCGAGTTTCTCGTCCAAGTTGCGGCGAAACGGCTCGATGCCGTGTAGCTTGAAGGGTAGCCAGACCCGCAGCCCCCGATAGGGTCGTGAGAGCTCGGGCGAGATCTCGCAAGGGTCGACGAGCTCGGGGTCGGCTTGGAGCCTCGGCATGTACTCGGCCCCTTGGCTGTGAACGGCCTCGAGCACTGCCTTGTCCTTGACGAGAAGGGCGCCGGTGCCGTAAGGCAGGAAGAGTCCCTTGTGCGGGTCGAGAACGATGGAGTCGGCCCGCTCGATACCGGCGAGGGCGCGGCGGCCGCGCTCGGTGAGGGCGAAGAATCCTCCATAAGCGCCGTCGACGTGGTACCACAAGCCGTGACGCTCGGCGACCTCCGCCAGCTCGCTCAGTGGGTCGACGGCGCCGCTGTTGGTGGTGCCGGCGCTGGCTACCAGCAGGAATGGGCGGCATCCGCGGGCGAGATCCTCGACGATCGCGGCCTCGACAGCAGCAGGGTCGAGCCTGAAACGCTCGTCGGTCGGGAGGATCTTGAGATTGGCCTGGGGAATTCCGGCGATACGCGCAGCCTTGGCGACACAGTGATGCACCTGGTCGGAGACATAGATCGTACCGTCGAGAAACTGCTCTCCGAGCTTGTCTACGCGGGCGGCAACGACGGCCGTCAGGTTGGCCAAAGAGCCGCCGCTGGCAAGGAAGCCACTACTGCCGGCAGGGTAGCCGACGATCTCGCCGAACCAGCGGATGACGTTCGTCTCCAGCTGTACCAGGCCTGGAGCGGCGCTCAGGACTCCGCTGTAGCGGTTGATCGAGCTCGAGATCAGGTCGGCGACCGCGGTCTGGAAGAGGCCGCCTCCGGGTACGTAGGCGAGATAGCCCGGACCGGCGGTGGTGTAGCTCGCCGGAGCGTGAACGTCGAAGATCTCGTCGAGCAGCTCCGGCAGTGGACTCGGCCCTTGCGGTAGCGGCTCGATCAGGTCGAGCGAGGTGGCGATCGCCTCGGTGGTGTCGACGTACGCCGGCTGCTCGGGCAGGCTCTCGATGTGACGAATCGCGCGCTCGAGCGCCGCATCGGCCAGACGACGCATGGCGGCGGCGTCGAGCTCGAGGGATCGGTCCTCGATCGCGGGACGGAAGTCGGAGGGCTTAGTCATCACCGAGGATGGGGTCGCCGCTAGCGGCAGTGAGCTTGGCGTAGAGCTCGCTCAGGCGGCGAGTGACCGGACCGGTCTCGCCCTTGCCGATCATGCGCCCGTCGACTTCGACGATCGGGACGAGCTCGCCCATGGTGCCGGTGCAGAACATCTCGTCCGCCCGGTAGGCACACGTCAGGGAGAGGTCTTGCTCGCGAAACGCGATGTCGTGTGCCGCACAGAGCTCGAGCACCGTCGCCCGAGTCACGCCCTCGGGACAGGCTACGAGACGGCTCGTCGCCACGATGCCGCCCGAGACGATGAAGACGTGGGTGGCGTTGGTCTCGGCGATGAAACCGCGGCCGTCGAGCAT
The DNA here is from genome assembly GCA_027296385.1 of Acidobacteriota bacterium. Lineage (GTDB taxonomy): Bacteria > Acidobacteriota > Thermoanaerobaculia > Multivoradales > JAHEKO01 > CALZKB01. The sequence continues at coordinate 2,016 of JAPUJD010000249.1, forward strand.
CAGGGCGTCGTCAACCCCGGCGCAATTGGCCTCGATCTTGGCGAGGATGGACTGGATCAGATTGGCGTGGTGGATCTTGGGGTCGAGCACGTCCGGCGACGGCCGCCGAATGCTGCTGGTGATCAGGCGCACGCCGCCTTTGTCGTAGACCGGAGGCTTGAATTCCGCCAAGACGATGAGGGTCGCCCCGGCGGTGTTGAGGCGCGGATCCATCCCAGAGGTGTACTTGACGCCTCGCGAGAGGGTCAGACGGATGTGTACCCCGTCACGCATGCCGTTGGCCTCGAGGGTGCGGCGAATCTCGGTCTTGATCTCGTCCGCGCTGGGGATGTGGGCGAAGGCCAACGCCTTGGCCGAATCCTCGAGCCGTGCCAGGTGCTCCTCGAGTTTGAAGATACGGCCGTTGTAGAGGCGTAGCCCCTCCCAGACGGCGTCGCCGCCCTGGACCGCCGAGTCGAAGGGGCTCACCCCGGCTTTGTCGCGATGGAGGAGCTGGCCGTTGATATTGACGATCAGGTCCTTGTTCTCTGCTCTGTAGTCCTGGCGCATTCGATAGGTCCCAGTCCTAGTGCAGCCGATGGCGGTGGAGAAGTTGGTAGTAGTCCTCGCACTCGCGGCGCACGGGCTCGAGGTCTTCGGGCACGTCTTCCTCCTTGGGCCGGTACGGCCCGAAGGTGGTCGTCTCAGCCACTGTGGCGTACCAATGCGGCGCCCAGACCCCGTCGCTCGGGCGCAGGCCTCTCGGCCATTCGAGCATGGCGGCATCGTAGGCGACTCCAAGCTCACGGCACAGCAGGGTGAGAATGCGCTCGGGGTCCTCCAGCACGTCGCGTGAATCGATCACCGGCGGAGCCTTGCCCAGGGTCGAGCGGATGGTCTCGAAGAGCTCGACCTGCTGGGGTAGGCCGAGGTCGTGTG
>JAPUJD010000025.1 GCA_027296385.1 Acidobacteriota bacterium
ACGACTCCGACCGTGGACCCGGCGGCCGGCCGCGAGCGGGCCACCGGCACGAGTCCGGGCGTGATCGGTCAGATCAAGCGCCGCATCCGCCCGGCTTCGAGTCACCGAACCCTGGGCTCGAACGCCTGCAGCGGCTGTCACGCGAAGCAGAACGAGTGGTGGTTCGAGCACCAGCACTACCACTCGGGCGACCCGTTCTTCGACCAGGCGTCGAAGAACGTCCAGATCGCCCGCCTCTACGGCGTTGACCCGACGGAGATGACGCTCGGGCGCCACGTGTGCATGGACTGTCACGGCACGGTGGTGTCGGGCAAGGAGAGCCGCGACGTGCTCGACGGGGTGAGCTGCGAGAGCTGCCACGGCGCGGCGGCGGACTGGCTCGAGCCGCACAAGGACGAGGCAGGCAAGGAGCTCGGGATCAACCGGCCGGGTTACCTCGCGGCTCTCGAGCTCGGCAAGCGGGAGCTCAACGACCTCGAGACCCGGGCGACGGCCTGCACCAGCTGTCACTACATCACCGAGCCGCGGCTGCTGTCGGCCGGCCATCCGTCCGGCGCCGACTTCGACTACGTCGCCGGCATGAGCTCAGTGCGGCACTGGGAGTCGGCGGTGCCCGAGGCGCGGCTGGCCAGCGCCTTCGCCGCCCGCTTGAAGGCTCGCGGCGCGGTGCCGAAGGTGCGGCTGGCGAAGCTCGACCCGGCGCCCAGCGCCTCGAGCGGCGGCTCTGAGCCGCCGCGGACTCTCAGCCACGGTGCGGTCGCGGAGACGATCCATGCCGAGGCGCGCTGGCAGCGGGCGGTCGAGCGTCGACGCGCGGCCGGGCTCGGCGCCCCGGCGCCCCGGCCGGTCTTCGCCGTCGAGCTGGCGGAGGTCTCCGATCTAGACTTGCCGCCGTTCCCACAAATCGACGACTCCACTTCGATCGAGGACGTGCTGCTGCTGCTGCGGGATCGGCTGCGCCTTCTCTACCGCAGTGTGGCACCGAAGGAGGGCTACCGATGAGCAAGCCAGAGCTCGGCAAGACCGACCTCAAGCAGATCGAGCAGTACCGCGACCGCTGGAGCTCCCTCGGCGCCCATACGGGGCTCGTTGGGATCTCGGATCAGCTCACCGTCGAGCAGCTGCGCGAGCACGAGATCTTCCGGGAGCTCGGCGACAGGGTGCTGAAGAAGATCAGCCAAGACGTCACCCTCGCCACCTGGAAAGAGGGGGCGGTGCTGTTCGAGGAGGGCACCTACATCGACTTGGCCTTCCTGGTGTTGGACGGCGAGGTCGAGGTCTTTCTCGAAGGCGTGGAGTCGACCGCCTACGACACGGCGCGGCCGATCTTCGACCTCTCGCGCACGGTCGTCGGATCGCCGACCGCGATGTCCGAAGCGACGGCTGCGCGGGGCGCCGAGGCTGCCTCGAGGACCGTGATGATGCGCCCGCCGAGCGGTCGGGCGGTGGGTGAGATCACTTTTCTCGCCAGCATGGACTTCGATCTGCCGCGCGGCGGCTCCACCCGTCTGGGGCCGGGCGAGTTCTTCGGCGAGATCGGGGCACTCAGCGGCTGGCCGCAGTCGGTGACCGCCCGCACGGCCTCGGCCTGCCGGTTGATCCAGATCCGCACCCCGGCGCTGCGGCTGCTGAAGCGCAAGTCCAAGGCCCTCAAGGAGCAGCTCGACAGTCTCTACCGCCAGCGCTCGCTGGCGGCGCAGCTCAAGAGCACGCCGCTCTTCAACGCCTGCAGCAACGTGTTCGTCGAGGCGCTCAAGGAGGTCGTGGAGCTGGTCTCTTGCGACAGCGGCGAGGTCATCGCCGAAGAGGGCAGCCCGGCAGACGCCTTCTACCTAGTGCGCTCCGGCTTCGTGAAGCTGCTGCAGAACTTCGGCGATGGCGAGATGGTGGTCTCGTACCTGTCGAAGGGCATGACCCTGGGCGAGGCCGAGCTGCTCATCGAGGGCGTCGACAGTTGGCAGGTAACGGCGGTCTCGGTCGAGAGCTCGGAGCTGGTCAGGATCCCGCGCCGGATGTTCACCGAGCTGGTGCGCAGCCAGCCGGAGATGGAGGAGCAACTCTGGCGCTCGGCGGCGGAACGGATCAAGGAGGCGGGACTCAGCCGCCGCAACATCAGCTACTCCGAGTTCACCCAGGTGGCGCTCGACAACGGCTTGGTGCAGGGCAACAGCATCCTGGCCATCGACCTCAACGCCTGCACGCGCTGCGACGACTGCGTGCGCGCCTGCGCCGACACCCACGGCGGCCGCCCGCGGTTCGTGCGCGAGGGCAGCAAGTATCGCAACCTGCTGATCGCCAAGTCGTGCTACCACTGCCGCGACCCGGTCTGCCTGGTCGGCTGTCCGACCGGCGCGATCCACCGCGCCGGCGCGGGCGACGAGGTGGTGATCGACGAGGAGATCTGCATCGGCTGCGCCACCTGCTACAACAACTGCCCGTACGACGCCATCATCATGCACGAGACCGGGGTCGCGTGGCCGGTGGACGCGCTGCCGGCGGGCTTGCGCGGCAAAGACCAGCGGCTGGCCAGCAAGTGCGACCTGTGCGTGGACACCGGTCACGGCCCGGCCTGCGTCAGTAATTGCCCGCAGGGCTGCGCCTACCGGGTGGGCTCGATCGAGGAGTTCGAGCGTCTGCTGGAACGCACGAGCTGAGGTGGTGGCGAAGCTCGCGATGCGACTCGGACGCCGCCACTGGCTCTCGCTCGTCGCCCTGGCGGCCTGCGCAGTGGCCTACGTCGCCAACGTCGTGCTGGCCGAGGTACGGCCGGGCTCGATCTGGTCGGTGGGCTACGGCGCGGCGGCGCTGGCGCTATTGGTGGTGGCCGGGGCCTACGGGTTGCGCCGACGGGCCATGGCGGTGGCGAGCCGGCGCCGTGCCGGCAGCGCCAGCGCCTGGCTGGCGGTCCACGTCTACGGCAGTGCCCTCTTCCTGCTCCTGGTGATGATGCACAGCGGCTTCGGCCTGCCCACCGGCTGGGTGACCTGGTGGCTCTGGGGCTTGAGTCTGTGGACCGTCGCCAGCGGTCTCGTCGGGCTGGCGCTGCAGCGCTGGATCCCGCGGCTCCTGACCTCGGGCCTGGCGGTCGAGGTGCACTACGACCGCATCCCCGAGCTGGTGGAGGAGCTCGGGCAGCGGGCGGCGAAGCTGGCGGCAGCAAGCTCGGAGGAGGTGGCACGGCTCTACGAGCGCGTGGTGGCGCCCGAGCTCGCCCGGCCGGTCCGCCGGATGCTCTACTTCTTCGACATCACCGGCGGCATCCAGTCGAAGCTGCGCGAGTTTCGCTACCTGAGCCGCTTCCTGGGCTCCGAGCAGCTCGAGGCGCTGGCCCAGCTCGAGCAGCTCTACCGCACCAAGCTCGAGATCGATGCTCACTACACGCTGCAGCAGCCGTTGCGCTGGTGGCTTTCTCTTCATCTACCGGCGGCACTGCTGCTGGCGGTCTTCGTGATCCTTCACCTGGTGTCGGTCTTCCTCTACTGACGGCGACGAGCGAGAGACGCAGCCTTGAGAGTAGACAAACCAGGACAGAAGGGGAGTTACGGCGACGTCGGGCTGCCGGTGGCGGACCAGTACGTAATCCCGAAGTCGCGGTACGGCATCCTGCTCGTGGCGGGCGGTGTGGTGGCGCTGCTGCTGGTGACGGTGGTCGTGCATCGCTCGCTGCGACAGGGCAGCCTGCTGTCGAACGGACCTCTGTCGTCGAGTCACGCGGCCTTCGAGAGCCAGTGCGCGAGCTGTCACTCCGACGTCGAGCGCCGGGTGACGAACGAGAAGTGTGCTGTGTGCCACGAGAAGTACGGCGACGAGCTCGGGGTCTATTCCTTCGGCGCACACTACGTCTACCGCTCGGACGACTTCCGGCGGCTGGTCGAGTCGGAGCACGAGGTGCCGTGCTTCTCGTGCCACATCGATCACGAGGGGCGAGACGCCATGATCACGGCGGTAGCGGATTCGCAGTGCGCCGACTGCCACCCCTACGGTTCGTTCAACCGCGAGCATCCACAGTTCGACTTCGCCTCCGAGGGGATTCCCGACAGTGCGGCCCTGCTGTTTCCCCACATCCACCATGTGCGCCAGGTGATGAAGGAGGAGGAGCTCGAGGACATCGAGCGCGCCTGCCTCTACTGCCACAACGCCCAGGCCGACGGTCGCGGCTTCGAGCCGATCGACTTCGATCGCCACTGCGATGCCTGTCACCTCTCGGCGACGACGGCGACGCCGGCGCTGCCGGTGCACCGGGTGAGTAGCCCCGAGCCCGGCGTCGAGACGCTGGAGGCGATCGTCGCGCTGCGCGGGCCGGCGGCGCGCTGGGCACTCTTCACCAACCCCAACGAGTTCCGGCTGCGCGGCAGCGCGATCAGCAAGGCGCCGGTCCATCACCGCGATCCATGGATCCTCGAGAACCTGCGGACGCTGCGCGGCCAGCTCTATCCCGACGTCGGGCTGGCCGATCTGCTGACGGCCTCGCCGGACGTGACGGCGAGCGGTTACCGTCGGCTCTACGAGGAGGCGATAGCCACCCTGGAGGAGCAGGCGACGGGATTGCGTGGCCGGCCCGAGGCGAAGATCCAGAGCGATCTCGAGCGCATCGAGGAGCTGCTCGCACGGCTCGCGCGCCAGATCCGGCAGCCCCTGGCGGATCTCGACGAAAGCCAGTTTCTGCTCGCCTTCACGACGGCCGATCCGGACCTGTCGGCCGAGCTGGTGGGGCAGATCGAGAGCGTGGTCGCCGATCTGACCGAGCCGTGCCGCCTCTGCCATGCAGTGAAGAACGCGACCGTCTCACGAGTCCAGAAGGATCAGAGAGTACTCGTCCGGGCCGAGTTCAACCACCGGGCGCACATCCTTCAGCGGCGGTGTCTCGACTGCCACACGGAGATCCCGATCGAGCAGTTCGCGCGCACCGCCGACCAGGTCGAGCCGGCCACCGATCGGGCCGAGATCCAGAACCTGCCCCGAATCGAGGTCTGCCAGGAGTGCCACACCCCGAAGCTGGCTTCGAACGCCTGCGTCACCTGCCACTACTTCCATCCCAACAAGGGTAGACGCTCGGATCTGCTGCTGTACCTCGAGTAGCACTCTAGGGCAGGAAACGGACTTCGACGTCGATCCACATCCGGCCGGGGACGCCGTTCTTGGTCGCCGCCTTGAAGGCTGCCCGCTTGACCGTCGCCACTGCCGCCTCCCGGTAGCGGCGCTTGAAGGCGGGACCGCTCCTGACCGTCGCCGTCAGCACCTTGCCCGTTTGCGAGACGAAGGCCGAGACCACGATCACGACCGCTTTCTTGTCGGGTTTCGGATAGGCCGGCTCGAGGACGTCGAGAAGCTGCGGTGCGACGACTCCTGGGCCGGCCTTGAGCAGCTCGACCTCAGCGTCAGAAGGCGGCTCGAGCGGGGGCGGCTCGGGCTTCGCAGCGGGAGTGGTATCGACCATCGGCGTGGTTTTGGCTGGAGCAGTGGTCTCGGGTGTGGCCGCGACCGGCTCTTGCGCCGGCGCTGCTGCGGCCCCGTCCTCGCCCAGAAGCTCGGTGGGCAAGGGGGGCGCGTCGATGACGTCGTCGGTGGCCGTCGGGTCGAACCGCTCGGCGGTGATGATCGACGTCGGGGTTCGCGAGGCTTCGTTGACTACCGGTTCGGGGACCGGGCGGCGCATGGCGAACCAAGTTCCCAGGGCTGCGAGGGGGACGGCGACGAGCAGTGCCGCTGCGGCCTTCTTCCACGGAAATGGGCGAGTCGCTGAAGCTGGCGCGAAGGCGGCCGAGAGGTGCTCCTCCGGCAACCGAGTCTCGCCGCCGGGGTCCGCGGCGGAAGCCGGCGGAGCCACGTCCGATTCCTCGCCCGTGCTTCCTTCTTTGACGCCGCTCGTCCTCTCGACCCCGAACTGCTCGTTGAGATGATCCTGGGTCGAGCCGGCAACGCGGTATCTTGCGGATTTGTCGAGGAAACGCTTGGTCTCCTCGACCGTGCGCTCGAACTCGGCCGCCAGCTTGTGCTGGTCGATCGCGAACGCCTCGAGCAGGGCGCCGAACGCTTCGGCGTCGGCGGGCCGCTTGTCGGGGTCTTTCTCGAGCGCCGTGAGGATGACCTGCCGCAGCGCCTCCGGCACCAGGCCCTCTTTGTCGGTCTCGTCGAACTCGCGCGGGGGATGGAAGAGGTGGCTTGCGGCGAGCTCCTCGAAGGTCTCGCCCCTGTACGGGTACTCGCCGGTCACGAGTTCGTAGAGGGTCACGCCGAGCGAGTAGTTGTCGCTGCGCCGGTCGAGGCGGGCGGCGCCGGCGGCGTCCTTGAACAGCTCCGGCGCGCAGTACTTGACCTTGCCGAGGAAGGTGCCGGCCGCGGTGGCCCCTGACGTCACGGCCAGATCCTTGGCGATTCCCAGGTCGATGAGCTTGAGCTGAAGCCGCTTCTCGAAGTCCCGAGCCAGCATCAGGTTGTCGGGCGAGATGTCGCGGTGGATGAAACCGCGCTCGTGCAAGTAGCTGAGAGCCTTCAAGGCCTGGCGAGCGATCTCCAGGCTGAGGTCGATACTGGGCGCACCGGTAGCGGCCAGCATCTTGTCGAGGCTGATGCCGTCGATGTACTCCATCACGATGTAGGCGGTACCGTCCTCGGCCACGGCGAGGTCGTGGAGGCGCGCGATGTTGGGGTGCTTGAGCTTGATAGCGGTCTTGGCTTCCAACATCAACCGTTGCTTCAGGTCCTCTCGGTCGGCGACCTGTGCCCGCAGCACCTTGATGACGCGGATCTCATCGAGCAGCTGGTGTCGGACCTTGTAGATCGATCCGATGCCTCCCTCGGCGATCTTGTCGAGGATCTCGTACTTGCCCTCGAGGAGGTCTTCGAGTGGAAGGGTCAAAACGTTCTCTCGCGTTCTTGCGCCGGTAGCCCTGAGGTTGTGCGTCACTGCTGGCGTCTGAGGTCGGGCGTCCCGATGCCGATCATACCGCGCCGTCGGGCCGTGCCGAGGACGCTACTGTGTTCGGGCGCGCGAGGGAGGCGAGTCGTTACGGGACACCAGCCTCTATGCTTCGCCCTGCCTCGCCTCTACTCCTCCGAGGCGTCGAACCGGGCGATGACGTCGGCGGTGATGTCGATTGCCGGGTCGACGAAGACGATGCCGAGCTCGGGGCGGAGCTGCAACACGAGTTGTAGGTTCTTCGCCTGGGCCACTTGAGAAACGAGGGGGCCGAGCTGACGGTCGAGGTCCTCGAGCACCTCGTTGGTCCGGCGCTGGCCCTCGCTCTGGGCGTCTTCTTGCGCCCGCTGGAGGTTGGTCTGCATGGACTGCAGCTCGGCGGAGAGCTGCCGCCGCCTATCTTCGCTCAGGCTAGCGGCCATGGCCTGGGCTTCCTGCTGCTTGTCCTGATACTGCTTTGCCATGGCTTGGAGCTCGCTCTGCTTACGGGCGCGGAAATCCTCGATGGTGGCCAGGGCAGCCTTGCCTTTGGCCGACTGTTGGATCACGGCGTCGATATTGACCACGCCGACGTTCGTCTGGGCGAACGCGGACGCGGCGACGAGGGCGGCGGCCAGCGTGAGAGCGGTTCTTTGGATCATTGCTGTTTTCTCCTGGATCTCCGGTTGGAGTCGTGCGAGTGCCAACAGTATCGCGGGGAGCTCTGCCAAGAAACTGGTAGCGGAAATGCATCGTAGACTAGAACATGATGAGAAGCGTTCGCCTCGGAACCGTCTTGATGCTGGCCTGCGTCGGGCTGGGACCGGCCTCGGCCCAGATCTCGATCGAGCCGGCCGCCAGGGCCACGCTCGCCGGTCGGGTGCTGTCGCAGGCCGGCTCGGCCGTAGCCGGCGCGCGGGTCCGGCTCGAGCCGTTGACTGCTGTCGCCGCTCAGGTACGGGTCGACACCGATGCCGAGGGCCGCTGGCGGCGAGTCGGCTTGGCGCCGGGCGCCTGGCGGATCTACATCGAGGCGGAGGGATTCCGCGACTCGATCGGCAAGGTCGCGCTGCGCGCCGGGTCGAATCCGGCGATCGAGGTTGTTCTCGAAATCGACTCGGACGCCGTCGTCAAAGGCTGGCTCGAGCGTGGCAACGAGTTCCTCGCTGACGGCAAGCCGGGAGCGGCACAGGCTTTCTACGACCAGGCCGTGACGGTGGTGCGGGCCAGCCAGGCGGCACCGCTCCACCAGGCGCTGGCGCGGACCCACTTCCTGCAGGGTGAGATCGACGAGGCGGTGCCGGCTTTGCAGCGCGCGATTCTGCTGGCCCCAGGCGACGGTGAGTCGCGGGAGCTGCTCGGCGGGATGCTCGCTAGCGTGGAGCGTGAGCGTGAGGCTGCCGCATGGCTGAAGCTGCTCGACGGCGAAGGCTCTGCCGCGGCGGCCAGGGCCGCCTTCGGGGCCGAGATTCCGGAGCGCCGTCTGGCGGAGGGCGCGACCGGCCGCTTCCGCACGCGGATCGACTCTGCGAGCCCGTACGGGGGGGAGCACGAGTTACTTGCCCGCGCCGGGAGCCACGAGTTGCTTGGCCTGGAGCCGGATCAGGCATGGAGCCCGGTCGGCGAGAGCTTCGAGGTCTACGTGCCCGAGGGCGGCAGTGCGGCCGAACCCTACGGCATCTTCGTCTGGGTGAGCCCGACGGCGCGCGGGTCGGTGACCGACGAGGAGATGTTGCCGGTGCTGGCGGCCGAGCGCATGATCTGGATCGGCGCCAACCGGTCGGGTAACCCGCGGGCGCGGGGCGATAGAATGCGCCTGGCCCTCGACGCGGTTCATGCTCTGGCGGCAACCTACCCGGTCGATCGGCGGCGCGTCTACGTCGGGGGCTATTCGGGCGGCGGGCGAATCGCCAGCAGCTTGACGATCGCCTATCCGGAGGTCTTCACCGGCGGGATCTACTTCATGGGCATGTCGTTTTACCGCGACGTGCCCATCCCCGCGCAGCCGGGCGCTCTGTGGGGGGCGGCGCTGGCCCCGCCGCCGGACGCGGCACTGGAGCTGATGCGCGAGCGTAGCCGCTTCGTCTTCGTCACCGGAACCTACGACTTCAATCGCGCCCAGACCTACGGCTACCGCGACGAGTACGTCCGTGATGGGCTAGAACGAGTCACCCTGATCGAGATTCCGGAGGTAGGCCACTACTACGGCTTCCGCGCGGCCGAGCTCGCGGCGTCCCTCGAGGCGCTCGACTCGGCGCTGTCGCAGTGATCGGCGACCGGCGGGCTATTCTTCGCCCGGCGGGAGCGGGTCTTCGCCCGGCGGGAGCAGGGCGATGATGCGGACCGGGCCGCCGGATCCGCCGGCGATCTTCATCGGCAGGGCGATGACCCAGGAGCCGGTCGGGGGTAGCTGGTCGAGGTTGGCCACGTTCTCGAGGCCGGGTACGTTGGACTGGTTGGCGATGCGGTGGACCCAGAAGTCGGTCGAGGAACCGGGGTCGATGCTCGCGGTGTCGACGCCGAGGATAGCGACCTTGCGCTCATCGACCAGCAGATGGGCGACCTTGCGGCCAAATGAAGGAAAGTGCAGGTTGCTGGCGTCGCCCGGGGTGTCGTCGCCAAGGTAGGTCTGGCGATCGGGCCAGAAGCGGCCCCAATCAGTGTAGAGCAGGACGATGGCGCCCTGCGGGATGGTCCCGTGACGCACTTCCCAGGCTTCGACGTCGGCGACCGTCAACTCGTAGTCGGGGTCAGCGGCCGCCTCGAGCGAGGCGTCGAGGACCACCGCCGGGCCGATCAGCCGGTCGAGCGGGATCTGATCGGCGGTCCAGCGACCGGCGGAGAAGTGGATCGGAGCGTCGAGATGGGTGCCGCCGTGCTCCGGTGTGGAGAAGGCGTTGGCGGAGTAGAAGTAACCCCCCTCGGTCTGGCCGTAGGCCTGCCTCTCGAGCTCGAAGCCGGAGGATTCGGTCGGCCAGTACACGGTGTCCTCGTCGTAGGCGTACGTGAGGTCGACGAGCCGGGCCGTGTCGAGCGCCGGCGGCGCCAGCCGTTTGGCCTCTTCACGGCTCGGCTGCTGACTCTGGCAACCCAGCCACACAAGGCCGGTCGCTACCAAGACCTGTAGTGAGCGCACTCCTCTCACGGATCTGAATCCTAGCAGTCCGTGCCAGGACGTATCGTCCTGGCTCGCGCAGCGTCGACGAAAAACCTCGGAACCGTCGCGTCGTATGGATTGTTACTAAACTAGACGACGCATGTCCGTACGAACCCACAGAAGGTAGGAGGCGAGGCTTTGGACAGACGAGAATTTCTGCGCTTGAGCGGCATCGGTGTCGGCACGCTCATGGTCCCGGTATTCGGTACGCCGCGGACACTCTTCGGCGCCACGACCCCAATCCCCGCCGCCGACAAGAAAGTGCTCGCCGACGCGGCGCTCGACGCGGCGCGCGGCAAGGGAGCGACCTACGCCGACGTGCGGATCGGCCGCTATCTCAACCAGTTCGTCGTCACCCGCGAAGACAAGGTCCAGAACCTGGTCGACACCGAGTCCTACGGCGTCGGCGTGCGAGTGATCGCCGACGGAACCTGGGGCTTTGCCGCGACTTCGGTCGTCGACGAGGACTCGATCGCCAAGACCGCCGAGCAAGCGGTGGCGACCGCCAAGGCCAACGCCAAGATCCAGCAGGAGCCGGTGCAGCTGGCGTCGGTCAAGGGCGTCGGCGAGGTGAGCTGGGCGACGCCGATCGAGAAGAACGCGTTCGACGTGCCGATCTCGGAGAAGGTCGAGATGTTGATGGACGTCAACGCCGCCGCGCTCGAGGCCGGGGCGAGCTTCATCAACTCGATCTTCTTCCTGGTCAACGAGCAGAAGTACTTTGCTTCGACCGACGGTTCCTACATCGATCAGGACGTGCACCGCATCTGGCCGACCTTCACCGTCACGGTGGTCGATCCGGAGACGGGCAAGTTCCGGACTCGTAACGCGCTGTCCTCGCCGATGGGTCTGGGCTGGGAGTATCTCGACGCCAGTCCGCGCGGCAAGGTGCTGGGTGTGACCACTCGCTACGGCTCGCGCTACGACATGAAAGAAGACGCGATCTTCGCCGCCAAACAGACCCAGGAGATCATGTCCGCCAAGACGGTCGATGCCGGCAAGTACGACCTGGTGCTCGATCCGAGCCATCTCTGGCTCACCATTCACGAGTCGGTGGGTCATCCGCTGGAGCTCGATCGCGTGCTCGGCTACGAGGCCAACTACGCCGGCACCAGCTTCGCCACTCTCGACAAGTGGAAGTCCAAGACCTTCAACTACGGCTCCGGCAAGGTCAACCTCGTGGCCGACAAGACCCAGCCCGGCTCGCTCGGCGCCGTCGGCTACGACGACGAGGGCGTCAAGTGCAAGGAGTGGGACCTGGTCAAGGACGGCATCCTGGTCAACTACCAGGCGATCCGTGACCAGGTACACATCGTGGGCGAGAAGGAGTCTCATGGCTGCTGCTACGCCGACGGTTGGGACAGCGTGCAGTTCCAGCGCATGCCCAACGTCTCGTTGCGGCCGGGGCCCGAGGCGCTGGCGGTCGATGAGATGATCAAGGATGTCGAGAAAGGCATCTACATCATCGGTCACGGCTCCTACTCGATCGATCAGCAGCGCTACAACTTCCAGTTCGGCGGCCAGTTGTTCTACGAGATCAAGGACGGCGAAGTCACCGGCATGTTGCGCGACGTGGCCTACCAGTCGAACACCCAGGAGTTTTGGAACTCCTGCGTCGCCATCTGTGACCAGCGCGACTACCGGCTCGGAGGTTCGTTCTTCGACGGCAAGGGACAGCCGGGCCAGATCTCGGCCGTGTCCCACGGTTGCTCGACGACCCGTTTCAATGGAGTCGACGTCATCAACACCGAGCGCAAGCTCTAGCGCCAGAGGAAACGAGACATGACGATCCTTTCTCCAGGAGAAGCCAAAGCGATTCTGCACGACGTCCTGGGCTATTCGAAGGCCGACGGCTGCGAGGTCCACCTCGACGGCTCGACGACCGGCAACATCCGCTACGCCCGCAACACCGTCTCGACCGCCGGCTCGGTGACCGATCTCACGCTGGTGGTGCAGTCGAACTTCGGCCAGAAGATGGCGACGGCGACGATCAACGAGTTCGACGACGCGTCGCTCGTCAAGGTGGTCCGGCGCTCCGAGGAGCTCGCCAAGCTGGCGCCCGAGAACCCCGAGTTCATGAAGATCCTGGGGCCGCAGAAGTACCTCGAGACCAAGGGCTACTTCGAATCGACGGCCAAGATCGACGCTGCCTATCGCGCGAGCGTGGCCGCGGCATCGATCGGCCCTTGCCGCGAGAAGAAGCTCGTGGCCGCGGGGTATCTCGAAGATACCGTCGGTTTCAGCGCCATGGCCAACAGCAAGGGGCTTTGGGCCTACTACCCGTCGACCGATATCGACTTCTCGGTCACGGTGCGTACCGAAGACGGCACGGGCTCCGGGTACGTCTCCCGCGACTACAACGACGCGGCGCAGTTCGACGCCGAGCGGGCCTCCGCGATCGCCATGGACAAGGCCATGGGCTCGCGCAATGCGCGCGCCGTCGAGCCCGGCAAGTACACCGTCGTGCTCGAGCCGGGCGCCTCGGTCGGGTTGCTGCAGAACATGATGTTCAACTTCGACCGCCGCCAGGCCGACGAGGGTCGCAGCTTCCTGGCCAAGCCGGGCGGCGGCAACAAGGTGGGCGAGAAGATCGTCGACGAGCGCGTCACGCTCTACTCCGACCCGACCGTGGCGGCGATTCCGGCTTCCCCCTGGGCCCAGGACGGCCGGCGGCATGAGCACGTCGCCTGGATCGAGAAAGGCGTGGTCAAGAACATGTACTGCTCGCGTTACTGGGCCCAGAAGAACGAGGCGCCAGCCATTCCATTTCCCGCCAACGGGGTGATGGAGGGCGGCGATGCCAGCCTCGACGATCTGATCGCCGGAACCAAGCGCGGCGTGCTCGTGACCCGCATGTGGTACATCCGGACAGTCGATCCGCAGACCCTGCTCTACACCGGCCTCACCCGCGACGGCACGTTCTTCATCGAAGACGGCAAGATCGCCTTCCCGATCAAGAACATGCGCTTCAACGAGAGCCCGGTGATCATGCTCAACAACATCGAGGAGCTGGGCAGACCGGAGCGCATCAACGGCAACCTCATCCCGCCGATGAAGATTCGCGACTTCACGTTTAGCAGCCTGTCGGACGCGGTCTAGGACGATAACTGCGGGCCACGTCTGAGTCGAGCCGGTGGACGTAGTTCCAAGGAGGCGGAGCTTGGTAGGCTAGCTGTAGCGCTATTGTCTGCAAGGTTGACATGAAGCACACTTGCCAGCTCCTTCTCGCACTTGCCATCGTCGGCGTGGCGCCGGTCAGTGCGGCGCGGCACGGGGACGAAGCGGCTCTCTACGCGGCCATTCGTGAACTGGGGCTGGATCCCGAGGCGATTGCCGAGCCTCTGCGCATGAACGACGCCATGAGGGAGTGGCTGGCGGCAGAGATCCCCCCCGGCCTGCCGGTGAGCCTCAAGATGCAGCGACTGCTACACCGGCTGCTGCTGCCCGATGGCCTCGGCTTGCACTACGAGGTAGGCTTCACCGGCACGGCGCAGGAGGTGTTCACGGCCGCGGCCGGCAATTGCCTCGGTTTCACTCAGATGTTCGTCGCCATGGGCCGCGAGCTCGGGCTCGACATCTACTACTTGGCCGTCGACGAGCTTACGCGGTTTCGGCGGGAGAGCGATCTCATCATCGTCTCCGATCACGTGACCGCGGCGTTCAACGAAGGGCCGAAACGCCGCATCCTCGAGTTCAGCCTGGGGCCGGACTACGACTACCGCACCGCCCGGGAGGTGAACGACCTCGAAGGCCTGGCCCTCTACTATTCCAACCGCGGCGCCGAGCTGGTCCAGGAGCGGGACTTCCGGCGAGCGCAGGGGCAACTCGAGATCGCCGTCAAGCTGGCGCCGGGCCTTGCTCAGGCGTGGGTGAATCTCGGGGTGGCCCGCCGCCGCCGCGGAGATCTGGCCGGGGCCGAGGCGGACTACCGTCGCGCCATCGAGGAGGACAAGGACCAGCTCTCGGCCTACCACAACCTGGCCGGCCTCTACCGGCTGCAAGGCCGCGAGGACCCGGCAGGGGAGATTCTGAGCATCCTAACGAGCCGCAAGAACCGCAACCCCTTTGTCTTCCTGCAGCTCGGCGACATGATCCTCCATCAGACGCGGGTGGCGGAGGCAGAGCGCTTCTACCGCCGCGCCGTTCGCCTCGGACGAGAGCATGCCGAGACCCACGCTGCCTACGGCCTGTGGTACCTCGATAGCGGCGAAACGCAGCAGGCCCGCCGGCAGCTCAAGCGGGCCGAGAGGCGAGATCGCCACGAGAGGCGCACCGTCGAGCTGCGCGAGCGGCTCGCCGAGCTCGAGCTTGCGCGGGCACCGGCGGGCTGATGGCCGGGCGAATCGACTCGTGGTGTGAGAGGTCGGGCCGCGACGCAACCTTCCGGTTGAGCGCTGCGTCTTGATGGACGAGGTTGGCAGACGACCTCGGTGACTGGAGTCGACGATACTTGCTAGATCTGGCCACTCTCTTGGAGCGCTGCCGCCAGGGCGATGACCTGGCCTGGGAGACGTTCGTCCGCCGCTACCAGGGGCGGATCTTCGCCGTGGCCTTCCACTACATGCGGGATCGAGAGGAGGCGCGCGACACGGCGCAGGACATCTTCGTCAAGCTCTACCAGCGTCTCGACAGCTTGCGCGAGGGCGACGCCTTCCTGCCCTGGCTGCTCCGTCTGGCCCGCAACAGTTGCATCGACCGGCTGCGACGGTTGAAGGTCCGCACGCCGCCGGTGGCGGTGCCGGTCGAGGAAGCGCCCCAGCTGCCGGCGGCGGGTCCCTCTCCCGAGCAGGCATCCCTCGCAGGAGCGCGGGTGGGACTGCTGTACCGTGCCCTCGACCAGCTGAGCGAGAGGAACCGCGAGATGATCCTGCTCAAGGACATCCAGGAGCTCAAGCTGAATGAGATCTCCGACCTGCTCGCCCTGCCACTGGGCACGGTCAAGTCCCGGTCGAGCCGGGCTCGCATCGAGCTGGCCAAGGCGGTTCGGGCGCTCGATCCGTCCTACGGAACCTGAAGATGAACTGCCACTTCGTGGAGGAGCGACTGGAGGCCCTGGCGGGGGATGGACTTCCCGGCGCCGAGCGGCTCGCGTGCGAGAGGCATCTCGAGAGCTGTGAGGCCTGTCGCGAGCTGGTGCTGCTGGCCGGTCTGCCGGAGCCTTCGAGCGAGGATCGCGCGCCGGACTTCGTGGCTGCAGTGCTGGCACTGACGACCGGTCCGGCCTGTGAGCGGGCACAGGTGTTGCTTGCCGCCCCGGCCCAGGAGTTGCCGCCGGCCGAGCGCGATCTGCTCGCCGACCATTCGGCGCAGTGTGCCGAGTGTCGAGGCCTGGCCTCGGCGCTGGCCACCCTCGCCGTCGACCTTCCGAGGTTGGCGAGCCTGCGGCCGGATGCAGGCTTCGTCGACGACGTGCTGAAGGCGACCCTGCCGGTCCGAGTGCAGCTGCGGCGCTGGTGGACGGACACATGGCCGCGCTGGGTGCGTCGGCCCCGCTTCGCCTCGGAAGCCGCCTACGTCGGGCTTCTCGTCCTGATTCTCGTTTTCTCTACCCCAGGCTCGCCTCTGGAAGCCGTTCCGCAGCGGGCTCTCGAGCTTGCCCAGACGGCACCGAGGCCACTCCTCGGAAAGTCGGTCGCCGTCCTCGACGCGCGACTCGCCTCGACGGCCGAGGCGCTGCGCAGCTCGGAGAGCGCCGAGACGCTGGCCCAGTGGCAGGCGGCCAGTGCCGAGGCTGTCGAGCGCGCGTGGACAGTGGCGGGCGCGGTCCGAGAAGATATCGCAACCTTCTGCAGCGGGGTTGCGTCCTTGCTGGGGAGAACCGATGACGAATCCGCATCGGACCCCACAGATTCCACTGAGGAGACCTCATGACCGATAGCACCGAACAATCCTACGAAGCCACACCGCCGCCTCCGGCCCCCGCGCCGCAACCGATGCAGATCGCGGCCCACGACCCGCGTCACAAGTCGCCCTTCCTGGCCAGTCTGTTGTCAATGGTGCCGGGTCTCGGGCAGGTCTACGTCGGCTATTACCAGCGCGGTTTCATCCATGTCTTGGTCGTCGCCTCGCTGATCACACTGTTGGCGAGCGGTCCTGGAGCGCTGGCTCCTCTGGCTGGGATCTTCCTGGGCTTCTTCTGGCTCTACAACATTGTCGACGCCGGGCGGCGGGCGGCGCTCTACAACGAAGCCCTGGCCGGTCGGACCGGCATCGAGCCGCCGCAGGACTTCGCGACCCCGGCGCTCGGCGGCTCGGTCGTCGGCGGCACGGTGGTCGCCCTGGTGGGCTTTGTCCTACTGCTCAATACCCGCTTCGGCGTGTCTCTCGATTGGCTCGATGAGTGGTGGCCGATGGCGTTGATCGCCTTCGGTGCCTACCTGATCTACAAGGCCCGGCAGGACAAGGCCGCGGCGGCGACGCCGGAGCTCGACGAGGAATAGGCCCGCCGCCGAGGGAGGAGAGGGGCCCGTGCTACGCTACTGTTGTGCAATCGCGCATCGATGAAATCCTGACCTCGGTCGTCATCAACGAGTTGCCGCGTCGTAGGGTCTGCAGCGTCTCGCCGTCCACCACCCTGGGCGAAGTCTACCGGCTCCTGGCGGAGAAACGTACCGTTGCTGTCCTGGTGCACGAGGATGACGAACTGGTTGGGATCTTTACCGAGAGGGACGTACTCAACCGCACGGTTCTCGAAGGTGACGTCGAGGCTCCGATTTCGGAGGTAATGACCCGCGAGATCACCACGGTCAAGGCTGACGACGGGATCGCCACCGCGATCTCGATCATGACCGAAAAGCGGATTCGTCACCTCCCGCTGGTCGACAGCAACGGTCGCGGTCGCGGGATGATCGGGGGCCGCGACGTCCTGCGCCTCATCGCCGACTACTATCCCGAGACTCTGCTCAATCTGCCGCCGCGTCTGGACCAGAAGCTGACGCGGCCAGAGGGCGGCTGAAGGTGCTGTGCCCCGGCTGCGGCTTCGACAACATCCCCGGCCTCGACAGCTGTGAGGACTGCGGGCTCGACCTCGCGGGGCTGGATCTGCCCGAGGCCCACACCGGCTTCAGCGGACGGCTGCTGACCGATCGCGTCGGCGACCTGGAGCTGTCGACGCCGGCCGTTGTCGACGTCACGGCCCCGGTGTCGGAGGCGATCGAGCAGATGCGAGAGCTAGGCACCGGATGCACGCTGGTGTTCGATGCGGAAGAGCTGGTGGGGATCTTCGCCGAGCGGCACGTTCTCACCCGGGTGGCGCAGCCGGGAATCGACGCCGCGAAGACGCCGATCTCTGAAGTGATGAGCCCTGATCCGTTGCGGTTGTCGCCCGAGGATCCGCCCGCCTTCGCGGTCCATTGCATGGTCGTCAAGGGCTACCGCCACCTGGCCGTCCTCGACGGGTCCCGGCTCGAGGGTTACATTTCGGTCCGCAACATCCTGCGCTACATCGACCGCGAAGTGGTCAGGGGCTAGCCGCCGTCTCTTCGCCTGCGAAGTAGCGTAGGGCGCGCAGACTCGGGAGGAAGAACTACGCTCCTCCGCGCACTGTGACGAACTGCGGCAGTTCCGAAACACGTTGCCGCAAACCGCCCTCTTGCGGGATGTTGAAGTCGCTGGTCACCGGGCAGCCCGGTATCGGCTCACGATTGCCGAGCAATCGTCACGGCAGCCGCGGCGACACGGCACTCCGGGGTGATGCCGAGCCTCGCTATGCGCGGTGTCCGTTGATCTCGGGCTCGGGGCGCTTCTCCATCACCAGATGGGTCGCCGAGTAGTCTCGGCGTCGGTAGCCCAGCAGGTGGAAGATCTGCCGGGCTACGAAACGCGCCGCGCGGCGGTTGACGAGGTAGGTCCCGGGCTCTTGCGGCATCTGCCGGACACCGGGTAGCGCCGAGAGCCAGCGCTCGATCCCCAGGCGACGCAGCGCGGTCGAGACGTCGAGCCAAAGAGATCGCACTGGGCTGGTGATGAAGAAGCCCTCCTCGCCCTGTTCCTGGTAGAGCGGCATCAGCATCAGGCCGGTCATCGGGCTGCCGACGCTGCGACCCTCTTCGCTGCCGACGGGCTCGCCAGCGGTGACCCGCTGGAAGCTCTCGAAGCCGGGATCCATGTCGAAGTGGACGCCGAAGGGAATCGGGTGACGGTAGCGTACCTCGACTGCTTCCGGTAGGCCGCGGCCCTCGAGCTCGAGCAGCGAGCGGGCGGCCTCGAGATCGGCCTCGTAGCACTCCGGCATCAGGCCGGCGACGTCCATGGCGATCCAGATCGCGGCCGCGGTGCGATCTACGGAGTGCGGGTCGTCGTGTTGCCCAGCCTCGACGCTCAGCGTCAATGCACCCAGCTCCGTAAAGTAGTCGGTGAGGGTGCCGTTGAGCTCTTCTTCGAGTCCGAGGGCGATAGGCAGGGACATGGCCCGGGCGAAGCGGCGGTTGGGCAGGGTGTCGTGCAGCACCGAGAAGGCGGGCCCCGGGCCGGAGGTAGTGTGCACGTCGAGCACGAAGGTGATGCCTTGCGCTTCCGCGAGAACGCGGCGGAAGACGGTGTCGAGCTCGGCGGCCTCGTGATCCTCGGCGGTGTCGAGCGCCATGCCGCTGCGGACGAGCTGGAGATGCTCCCGGAGCCAGACCCGGTTCAGGTCCTTGTCGATGAAACGCTGGCGAACCTCCAAGGCGGCTCGGTTGCCGGTCAGCCCGACGAGTCGCCCGGGCAGATTGCAGGCGTCGTCGCGCAGGCGATCGAAGATCTGTTGGAGACCTTCGACCCCGGCCGGCTCGTTGCCGTGCAGGCCGCCGATGACGATCAGCGTCGGCCCGTCGGCGGCTCGACCGACTTCACCCAGCACTCTGGGTGGCACCCTCCTGCCGGTTCGCGGTGGGTGGGGCTCGACCGCGGGCTGGTCCAGGGAAGGGCTCATCGATCGGGCTGGGAGTGATCTCGGGAAAGACGGCTTCGCGTCTCGACGGCCCATCATAGGGCGAGATCGGGCCGGATGGAACCCGCAATCGAGGTGGGTACCGCTCAGGGGACGGAGGCGCTCCAGGCCGAGAGGTCGCCGGACTCGAATCCGTCGCTGAAGATGGCTCCCTGACTCTGGCCCGGGAGCGACTGGATCTCGGCTTCCGATAGAGCTCTGTCGTAGATTCGCACGTCGTCGAGGATGCCGTCCCAGGGCTTTTCGGAGGCGCCGCCAGGGCTGCCGCCGATCCACACCGGGACGGTGTCGTCGAGGCTGAGGGCGCCGGACTTGCCGGTGCTGCCGACCGGCGAGCCGTCCAGGTAGAGGATCATCTCGGCGCCGTCGTAGACCGCCGCGGCGTGGACCCACTGGCCCTCGACCAGATCACCGGAGGAGGCGATGAGGGTGCTGGTGACGCCGCCAGTCTTGAGCCGGAAGCGCAGGCGCGTTGGACCGCCGCTGTCGATGGTGCTGAGCATGAAGTAGTGCGCGCTCTCGGCCGTCCCGGTCGACTTGGCGAGAATCCGGCAGTCGTTGGCGGAACAGTTGGCCAGGTCCTGGGGCAGGATCCAGGCGGCCAGGGTCAGCGCCGAGCCCGGGACGTCGAAGGTGCCGACGTCGACGTAGTCGTCGGCACCGTCGAAGTCGAGGGCCGGGCCGGAGGTCCATTCGGGCCCGTTGACGAGGACGCCCGTATGCCCGTTGCCCGAGGCGTCGATCGTCGAGGTGCCGATGCCTTCGTCTAACGGCCAATGGGCGACGAGCCCGGCTGCGGGGTCGACGTCGATGAAGACGAAGGCGGTCGTGGAGTCGGGCAGGATCGGGTTGCCCGCCACGTCCTCGACGTCGTTGACGGTCAGTGTGTAGGCGAGACCTTCGGCGAGCAGCGAGGTCGTGAGTCGCACCGTGCGTTGGTTGGCGCCGAGGCTCGCGTCGGAAACCACTACGCCGTCCGAGATGGCGTAGTTCGCCGCCGACTCGGCCGTCGTCTGGTCGAGTGGCTCGCTGAAGTCGACGGTTACCTGATTCGGGTCGCCGAGCGCAACGACCGATTGGATCACCGGCGGCACGACGTCGCCCCCGCCGTCGTCGATCGCCAGGTTTTCGTAGATCACCAGGCTGCGCAGGCTCCAGCCGATCGAGATGATGTCGAGGTCGCCGTCGAGATCCATGTCGACCAGGCGCGTCCCGTCGTGATGATCGATGACGTTGCTATCGCCAGGGTCGACGGTATGGGTGACCCAGCTCGAGCCGAGGCCGTCGTTCTCGTAGATGAAGACCGCGCCGTCGCCCATGTGATCACCGCCGACCACGTCGACGTCGCCGTCGCCGTCGATGTCGGCCGCGTCGACGCTGAAGTAGTCGATGTCGGTGGCGATCAGGTGCTCGGTCCAGTCGGCGCCGTCGTTGGTGCTCTCGCCCCAGACCAGGCGATCCCCGAACTCGATCCCGATCACCACGTCGAGGTCCGTGTCGCCGTCGATATCGGCCAGTACCACGCGGTCGGGGTCGCCGCCGAGCGGCACGCCGGGCTGGGTCGAAAACGTGCCACCGGCCTCCTGGCGTAGCCACGAGCTCCCGAGATGGACGTCGACGTCGCCGTCGCCATCGACGTCGCCGATCGGCACCTGTTCCTGGTTGGTCGTCGAGCTGATGGCCGCGAGCGGCCAGGCCGCGGTCGTCGGGTCGGCCGGCACCGTGAACATCCAGGTGCTGGCGCTGCCGGCGTGCCAGGAGAGCACGACCTCGACTTCGCCGCCGGCGATCACCTGACCGACCGAGGCTCCCTGGAGGAAGTCGCCGCCGGTGGCCGGGTTCGTGATGGGGAAGATGGTGAATTGCCCGCCGCCGTTGTTGCGCGCCCAGGAGAAGTCCTCGCCGCTCACCTGGCCGGCGGTGCCGAGTACGTCGAGGTCGTCGTCGCCGTCGAAGTCGTAGACCACGGCCATGTTGTTGAGCGGCGCGCCGATCGCCGTTCGCGTCCAGATGCCGCCGAGGTCGCCGGGGTTCGGGTACCACCAGCCCCCGGTGACGAGATCGGGCAGCCCGTCGCCGTTCAAGTCACGGCCGTCGACGAAGACCGCGTTCCAGGGCAGCGAGGTCTCGAGGATGTGCCGGCGCCAGAGATCGAGCGACAGGGGGCCGCTTTCGACTTGCTCCCACATCTCGATCACCGCCGAGTTCGGCGCGCCGTCGTTCCAGTTGGCGCCGAAAATGTCGATGTCCCCGTCGCCGCCGATGTCACCGAGGCGGAGGTTGTGGGAGCCGGTGGTGGCGACGAGTATCTGATTCCACACGCTGCCGACGTTCGGATTGAGGTAGACGCTCACCTCGTCCGGGTCCGACGACTGGTGCATCTCGGCGGTGACGAGGTCGAGGTCGCCGTCGTCGTCGACGTCGGCGGCCTTGAAGGTGTGGAGGAAGCCGACCGAGGAGTCGATCGAGTGCTCGCTCCAGGGACCGTTGACCGGATCCGTCGTCTCGTACCAGGACAGCCTGCCGCTGCTCTCGGACGGACCGAGAACGACGTCAAGGTCGCCGTTGCCGTCGATGTCGGCGACGAGGACTCCGACGTCGGCGGGCCAGTTGGAGTCGATCGTGTGCGCGGCCCAGCTGGTGGGCGTGAGCTGCTCGACCCAGGTGCCGTTCTGCGCCACGTCGAGGTCGTTGTCGCCGTCGATGTCACCGATGGCGATGCCTTCGCCACTCTGTGTCGAGATCGTGATCTGAGCCCAAAGCGTGGGCGAGGTCTGGCGCCAGAAGAAGGTCCCGCCGCCGTTCTTCTTCCGGCTGACGACGTCGAGGTCGGTGTCGCCGTCGATATCGGCGACTTCGACGTCGTGGTGGTTGGCGCCACCGGCGCCGATCAGATGCTCGACCCAGGGGTCGGTGCGGGGATCGCCCAGCGGACGCGGGTTCTCGTACCACTGCAGGCCCGAGGCGTTGGGGATCACCAGGTCCTGGTCGCCGTCACCGTCGATGTCCCCGGCCTGCATGTCGGTGGTCCAGGATCCCGACGTCCGGATGGCGTGCTTCGCCCACGAGGGATACTCGTACCAGAACATCCCGTCGCCGGACGAGCTGGCGGCGATGGCGTCGAGCAGGCCGTCGCCGTCGATGTCGGCCAGAGTCTTGCAGTGAGGGTCGCTCGGATTCGTAGGGTCGATCACGACATGTTCGAAGACTGGGGGTTGGGCCAGGGCCGACGCGGGCAGAGCCAGCGCTAGCACCAGGGCTCCTCCGGTCGGTCGCAGGCGCATGGCGAGGATTGGAGCACGGCGCTGCGGTCCTCGCTGTGATCTGTGTGGCCGAAACGGAAGGCCGGCGCTAGTCTTCAGTTCGCCGCTGGGACCCCTGCCGCGGGGAGAATGCGCCGATCGGAGTCCGCCATCTCCCGATAGATGGAAAGACAGGCCTCGACGTGGTCACGCCAGCCGCCGGCCGCGGGAAAGGAGTCCAGCGGCGGGATCTCGGCGGTGTCCGGTTTGATCCCGGCACTCTCGAGCACCTCGCGGTAGAGATGGCGATGGCGTCCGCCGAGATTGTCGAGCTCGACGTCCGGGCAGGCCCGCCACTCGAGCATCTCGGGTGCGAACGGCAGGCCGAAGCGCTCGAAGACGCGGGGGAAGATCTCGAGCGGCCGGTTCCTGAAGTCGGTCGAGTCGACCAGCATGTGCGACACTTCGTGGGCGCAGCACCACTCGATCTGTTGACGCCAGAGCTCCCAACCGGATTCGACCTGGGGGAAGAGCGGATTCTCTCCGGCCTCTCTTTTCTTCGCCATCCGCGAGGCGATGTTGAGCCGCGGATCGCGCATCAGGAAGACGATGGGCCTGGTGGCGAGTGCCGCCAGCAGAGGGAACCGTGCTCCCACCTGGTAGGGCATCTC
>JAPUJD010000250.1 GCA_027296385.1 Acidobacteriota bacterium
TTCGACAGCTCGTTTCTCGCTCGCCAGCCACTGACCTTCGTGCCGTCGTACGAGACGCTGGAAGTCGAACAGCCGGCTCCACCCGGCCCCGAGCTGATGCTCGCGCCCGAAGAGACTGTGTCGGCCGTGGTGTCGCCGCAAGAGCGACGCAAGTTGAGGACCGCGGCCGGTTGACGTCGCAAGCCGGCCGGGAGGCGACCCGTCAACAAAGACCGGGCTCTCACAAAGTGTGGCTGGGTGGATATCGCGACGGCAACACGGCGCTGTTGATCGCTATCCTGGATTTCCCGGGTAGTGCCCCTTTTCTCCTCCGACCGGCAGTCGACGCACCTTGCTCGTCTCGACCCTCATTCGGCAACTGCCCTCGAAGTAGGCGCCCTCTTCGATCACCAGTGTCGGCGTCTTGATGTCGGCATGGACCTTGGCGCCGGCGGTCAACTCGGCCCGCCGCGTGGCTGCGATGCTGCCGCGCACGACGCCGGAGACAAAGACCCGCCCCACTTCGATCTCGCCGTCGATCTCCCCCTGCTCACCCACCACCAGATCACCTTCCGACACCACCTTGCCGGTCAGCTTGCCGTCGATCCTGAAAGTGTCCTCGAAGCGCAGTTCGCCGTTGATCTGGCTGGCAGCATCGAGAAAACCGTTGAGGTCGCCTCGCGTTCCATCCTTAGCCATCTTTTCCCCCTAGCGTAGTGCGATGCCGTAGGCTCTACGACATATTAACCTTGCGTGTGAGGTGATCGAAGAGTCGCATCAAGCCTTCTTCGTCGTGGAAGTAGAGGATCACCGCCCCACCGCGGCCACGGCGCTTGATCTCTACCTTGGTCTGCAGTTTCCGCGTCAGGCGCTCGACCGCTGCCTGGGTATCCGGGTCGAGGCGTGGTGCCGGCCGCGCCGGCGGTTTCGTCGTCGCCAACTCTTCCACCTTGCGCGCGCTCACGGAGTCGCGCGCCGCGCGCTTGGCCAGACGCAGAGCGTCTTCGACCGCCAGCGCCACGAGGGGCCGCGCCTGACCGGCGTTCAGGCGGCCAGCGCGCAACATGTCCCGGATCTCCGGCGGCAAGTTGAGCAATCGCAACGCGTTGGTCACCGTCGCCCGGCTCTTGCCCACCCGGCGGCCGATCTCCTCATGCGACAGGCCGAAGCCCTGTCCCAGGCTACGGTAGGCATCCGCTTCTTCGATTGCATTGAGATCGGCGCGCTGCAGGTTCTCGACCAAGGCGAGCTCGAGCAAGTGCTGGTCGCCATCGACCTCTCGCACAACGACCGGAATCTCGGTCAGGCCGGCGCGCTGCGCCGCTCGCCAGCGCCGCTCGCCGGCGACAATCACGAAACCGTCGCCTGACGGGGTGACAACCAGAGGTTGTACGATGCCCTGGCTGCGGATGGACTCCGCGAGCTCGGCGAGCCCTTCTTGGTTGAAGTCAGCCCGCGGCTGGAAACGATTGGGCTTCAGAGCGCTGACCGCCACCGTCTTCAGGCCCAGCGCTTCGCTCTCGAGCAGGGCGTCGAGTCCGCGGCCGAGCCCGCGTCGCCTGGCCATCAGGCAGCCCGCGTCAGGTATTCTCGGGCCAAGGCCAGGTAGGCCTCGGCGCCGCGGCTCTTGATGTCGTACTGGAGGATCGGCAGTCCGTGGCTCGGCGCCTCCGCCAACCGGACGTTGCGCGGCACCACGGTCTCGAAGACTTTGTCCCGGAAGTGGCGCTTGATCTCGTCAGCTACGTCACGCGCTAGATTGGTTCGTTCGTCATACATGGTCAGCAAGATCCCAGTGATCGTCAATCGCGGATTGGCCGAATTGCGAATTCGGCTCACCGTGTTGACCAGCTCGCTGATGCCTTCGAGGGCAAAATACTCGCACTGCAGGGGCACGATGACGCCGTCGGCTGCTGTGAGGGCCCCCACGGTCAGGTGGCCCAACGACGGTGGGCAGTCGAGCAGGACGATGTCGTATCGGTCGATGGCTCCGGCCAGGCGCTGCCGGAAGATTTGGCGCCAACCCGGTTCGCCGACGAATTCGACCTCGATTCCCACCAGATCACGGTCGGCCGGCAGGATATCGAGAAAAGGAAGCGACGTTGCCTGCACCGCCTCCGGCAGCGGAACGCCGGCGCTCAAGACGTGGTAGAGGTTGGGCTCCCGCGCTTCGGCACCGACGCCGCGCGTAGCGTTGCCCTGGGGGTCGCAATCGACCAGGAGAACGTTCCTCTCGAGCGCCGCCAGAGCCGCCGCCAGATTGATCGCCGTCGTCGTCTTGCCTACGCCGCCCTTCTGGTTTGCGATCGCTAGAACCGTCAACTGCCTCGCTCCTCCTTTCGCGCCTTGACCCACTCCACGATGCGACGCTCCTTGCTCTGCGCCAGAAGAATTCTTCGCTCCGGCCGCCACCCGGCCGGCGGGGACGGCTCGTCCGCTCCACTCCAGACCAGCATGCGCTGGCTCCTACTGGCGAGACGGACGACCGCAGCCTCAGGGAGTCGCAGCGCACGCCAAACCACGAGATCAACGCGCACAATCTCCAGCGTGGCGCCGACTCTAGCATTGAGACATTGACACGACAATCGCGCCCGCCTGACTGCCGACTGCAAGAAGGCCCACTTGCGCTGCCGGGCCTCGATTAGGGTCACCGCCAGGCCGGGTCGCGCCGCAGCCAACACCAGGCCGGGGAACCCCGCCCCGCTGCCGACGTCCAGCAGGCTGAGCGCGCCCGCGAGCAGTGGCAACGCCGCCAACGCTTCGCCGTAGTGACGCTCCACCACCCGCGACGCCGTGCCCGGACCAACCAATGACAGTCGGGGATTCCACCGCCGCAGCTCCTGGTAGTGCAGCCACAGGGCCACCGTTGTCTCCTCGGCCAGCGCCGCGGGAGAACAAGCGTGCAAGCGATCGACGAATTCCTCCTGGGCGAGGTCAGGCAGAACGGAACCCATGAGGGCTCTAGTGTAGTGTTTCCGCTCTGTCTCGCCGCCTGGGGGGGGTCCTCGACGCAAGCGGTTGACCTTGCCGACGTTTCACGGGAAACTTGACGGTGAAACAAGACGGTTCCACGGGAAAGTCGACGGTGAAACAACTTTCTGAGTTCGAAGTCGGTTTTTTGATCGGCATCCTGGTCGGCGAAGGCCATTTCGGCGGCGACGGCAAACAGCCTCAGGTCACCCTGCGAATGCATACCGACCACGAGGCGCTCTTCACCTGGTTGGAGCGGAAATTCCCCCGGGCCAAGCTCTATGGGCCCTACCATCACGGCGGGCGCTCCTACTTTCAGTGGATGGCTCGCGGCAAGGTGTTGAGCGAGGATCTCTTGCCGTTGCTCGAGAAGCACCTGCGGCCAGAGCTCGACGGCAAGGCCTGGGCACGCCTCCAGGCGATGAAGCAACGCTATGGGCTCTAGGGGCTTGCTGAAGAACCCTCGTGGGTCGCGCGGCAAGGGCTTGGGGTGCGTATCCAAGGCGCGAGGAGGAACCGATGCCGTAGCATCGGCGACGACGAGCAACGCCGGAAACGCACCCCAACCCCTTGTCGCCCTTCGGGTTACGGCGGCGTGGCGCTCGTAACGCGGCCCATGAAGGTTCTTCAGCAAGCCCCTAGTCTGTGGCAGAGACCGCCGAGACGCGCACCCGCTTGAGAAAGCCTTCGCCGACGCTTTCGGTCTCGATGTCCGGCACTTCGGCCAGCGCCATGTGCACCAGGCGCCGCTCGTCCGGCGCCATGGGCTCGAGCAACCAAGCGCGACCACCCTCGCGCACCCGCTCGGCCGCCTCCCGCGCCTGGTGCTCCAGCCCCTCTGTGCGCTTTGCATGGAAGTCGTCGCAGTCGAGCCGGCAGTAGACCGAGCGCCCCAGCTTGCCGAACAAGAGGCGCGGCAGCAGGTGCTGCATCGCCAGCAGCGCGCGGCCCCCGCGGGCAACCGTCCGCCGGCCATCTGGGCCATCGATCTCGACCGCGAGCCCGTCTTCGAACCGGTCGATCGACGCCACCTGCACTCGGAGTCCCGCCAGACAAGCCATCTCATCGACCGCTTCGGTGACGGCGTCGCGAAGCTCATCGTCGAGCGTAATCTCCTCGCCCGGAATCGGGCTCCTCTCCTCTCCGGCTGGTTGCTCAGCGGCCGACGTGGCGTGGTCGTCGCGCGCCTCGGGCTCGAGCCCGGCCACAGTAGAAACCGGCTCGGCTGTGTCCTCCACGGGCTCAACTGCATTGGAAACCGGTTCGGCCACCTCCTCCACGGGCTCGGCAACGGCTGAAACCGGTTGGCCCACCACTCCATCGGGTTCAGGCGCAGTGGCAACCGGAGCCAGCGCGGGATGCCACGCGGGCTCCTCTGGGCTCTCGGGCTCGGCTGACGACGCGGGAATCTCGGCCGGCGGAGTCGGCGCCATCTCAATTGGAACCTGCGTGGGGCGCTCCTCGTCCGCGCGGTGTGCCATCGACGCTGCCGCTGTTTCCGCCGCGGCCGATTCCGTCACCGGACCGCCCGTCGGGTTCTCGGGATCGACGTCGATCACCACGCCGCGTGGTGTCTTCAGGAAGCCGTGCTTCTTTTCGATCTCCCGATAGGCGAGGTCGTCGGGGTTGACCTGGTGGTGGCGCGCCGCCGCCAGGAGTGCCCGGGTGAGGGTTGTGGCCGAGAAGAAACGTCGTGTCAGTGTCATTCTTTATTTGCTCCCGCTGTCGCTCACGGCGCTCTCCCTCGCCGCGCGCCAACGCTTATAGCCCGCCTGCTGGGCTATCGCCAGTACGTTGTTGGTTAGCCAGTAGAGCACCATGCCGGCCGGAAAACCGAGAAACAACACAGTGAAGATGATGGGCATGAACATGAACATCCGGCGCTGCATCGCATCGCCCTGGGTCGGGGCCATGCGCTGCTGGACCAGCATGCTGACACCCATCACGATGGGCAACACGTACCACGGGTCCGGCGCCGACAGGTCTCTGATCCAGCCGAGCCAGGGCGACCGGCGCAACTCGACCGCCGCCGAGAGTAGGCTGTAGAAAGAGAACAAGACCGGCATCTGCAGGAGCATGGGCAGGCATCCGGCCGCCGGATTGACGCCCTCCTGCTTATAGAGCGCCATGATCTCCTGGTTCTGCTTAGCTGACGCGTCCGCGTTCGGACGCCCCTTCTTGTCCTTGAGCTTGGAGCGATACTTGGCCTTGATGGCCTGCATCTTCGGGTTGAGATTCTGCATCTTCTGCATTGAGACGATGCTCTTGTGGTTCAGCGGGAAGAGCACGATGCGCAGCAGCATCGTCAACAGGATGATGGCCCAACCATAGTTGCCGACGATGTTGTCGTGGATCCAGCGCAGGGCCACCAGCAGCGGCCGAGCGAGAAACCCGAAGAAGCCCAACTCCACGGCCTGCTCGAGCCCGCCGGGCAAAGAGGACAGCCGGTGTACCTGCTTGGAGCCGAAATAGGCGTCGAACGCGAGCCGATCGTCGACCGGGCTCAAGAGCAGCCGCAACTCCACGCCGAGGTCCTCTTCAGTCCCACTCAGCTCAATCGGGCGCGGACGGAAGGCAGCGGCACCCGACTCGTCGAGATCGAACAGCATTGGCTCGACGAGGACATCGCGCAAGCCCTCCCGCGGCAATACCGCGGCCAGGAAGTATTGATCCTGTAGCCCGATCCAGCTCAGCGCGGTCGAGTTGATCACCGTCGGCTCGTCGGCGCCTTGAGCATCGATCCGTTCGACGTCGCTCGCCTGCAGATAGACCGCGGCGCGGCGTGCGAAGCGGGTCTTGCCTTCAGCCTCGCTCGGATTGCGGATCCCCGGCCCGATGAGCAGCCGCCAGTCGCCGCTGGCCTGCACTGTGACCTCCAGCATTCCGTCCTCTCGCAGGTCGAAGGTCTTGGTGGCGCTGCCCGCCGCACCCCGATAGGAGAAACTCACGCCGTCGCGCCGCCGCTCGACGGCAAAAAGGGCGTCGTTGAGAAGCAACCCGGCGCCACCCCCATCGACCAGGGCAAAGGGATATAGCCCGGCCTGGCGTCGACGCACCATATCGACGTCGCCGCCGCCGTTGGCGGGGTGCCCCTTGAGTTCGAAGGACGTCAGCTGCGCTCCGCGGTTGCTCCATACGGCGCGAGCAAGCTCGTTCTCGAGCACGATCTCCTGGCTCACGGTGGCCTCGGTCGGGGGCCCTGTCGCCATCGACTCCCCGACAGCCACTGCGGCCGGCGCGGCGGCGGGCTCGGTCGTCGGTCGCACTGCCGATGGACTCTCGCTGACGGGTTCAGCGCCGGCGCTCTCGGCCGCCGGCGCCGTCACCGGGGCAGGAGCCGGAAAGAACCTCTGCCACAGCAGCAAGACTGCCATCGACAGCACGGCTGCAAGCAGCAAACGACGGGTTTCCATTGACGGTCTCTCCTCTTCCCGCCACTAAGGCAGGTCGATGCCTCCGGGGTGAAAGGGGTTACAGCGCAAGATGCGGCCTAGCGCCTTCCCAACGCCGCGCCACGGCCCGTGCTCGAGCAACGCCAGTCGCGCGTACTCGGAACAGGTCGGGGTGAAGCGACAACTCTGCGGCAACATCGGCGAAATCCAGCGTTTGTAGGAGACCAGAAAACGGATCGCGAACCGCGTCACGAAGCCGCGCCGTCGCGCGGCAGCCAGGTCGCGAGCAATCGCGTCAGCTCCTTCTTCAAAGCCGAAAAACTCGCCTGCGCGCTCGCCGGCTTCAGATGGACCATCAAATCCATCGCTGGTAGCTGGGTGCGTTCGTTCCATCGCCGGTAGATCTCGCGGATTCGCCTCTTGAGGAGATGCCGGACGACCGAATTGCCCACCTTGCGGCTGACGGTGATGCCGAGGCGCGGGTCGCCCAGCTCGTTGACCGCCGCGTAGAGAATCATCAGATCCCCATGGCGACGACGGCCTTCGCGGTAGCACCTGAGGTACTCGCTCCGGCGCCGCATTCGCTCCCGCTTAGGGAACGTCTCGTCGCGGCGCTCGGCGGCCGGCCGGCCGGTCATCGACTAGGCCGAAAGGCGCTTGCGACCTTTCCGACGCCGGCGCTTCAGAACCGCTCGACCCTGTCGGGTCCGCATACGGGCACGAAACCCGTGCTTCTTGGCGCGACGACGGTTGTTGGGTTGAAACGTACGCTTCACGGCTTGGATCCTATCGGGAAGTTCTACTCTCGAGAACGGATACGCTAAGAACTGAGGCTTCGCCTGTGGGCGAAGACCGCAAGACCCCTGAAGCTACCGTGCGGTGACCCCGAGGTCAAGCTCTGCCTGATACGAGGTCTGGTGCTGGTTGGCGGAGTTTTCATGCGTCGTAGAACTCTAGTGCTGGTTGGCGGAGTCTTCATGCGTCATTGAACAAGGCCAGCTCGTTTTCTTCTTTCTGCCTGCGCCGCTACACACCGAACTGCGTGCCCAACTATGATGGGCCGCCCTCTACGGCTGGAGATCGATGACCGACAACCATTGGATGCAAGAAGCGCTACTGCTGGCCCGGGCGGCGGCCGAACTGGGTGAAGTGCCGGTCGGAGCCGTCATCGTGCGCGCCGGCAAGATTGTTGGCCGCGGCCACAACCGGCGCGAGGTCGACGGCGACCCACTGGCCCATGCGGAGTTACTCGCGCTCGGCCAAGCCACGGTTGTAACCAACGGCTGGCGCCTGCTCGACACAACCCTCTACGTGACCCTGGAGCCATGCGCAATGTGCGCCGGAGCACTAGTCAACAGCCGGGTCACTCGACTAGTCTACGGCGCTGCCGACCCCCAGGCGGGATTCTGCGGTAGCCTCGGCGATCTCACGCGAGACCCGCGGCTCAACCATCGCCTCGAGGTCTCCCGTGGCGTTCTGGAACGAGAGTGCCGCGACTTGCTACGCTCTTTCTTCCGCGCCCTACGCAACAAGCAGCTCATTGCCAAACCCAAGGAGAGGTGACCGAGTGGCCGAAGGTGCACGACTGGAAATCGTGTGTAGGGGCGACTCTACCGAGGGTTCGAATCCCTCCCTCTCCGCCACGCTTCCCTGATTCATCGAAGGCTACAGCCACTCTCCGGGTCACTACCTTCTGAACACGCGTCGGGAGGGGTTCGAACCCTCCGGCGATGAGCGCTTGCGCGAAGAGCCAGAAAACACTGCGTCTTCGATTTGCGAAGCAAAGCGAATCCCACCCTCTCCGCCACGCTTCCCTGATTCATCGAAGGCTACAGCCACTCTCCGGGTCACTACCTTCTGAACACGCGTCGGGAGGGATCGAACCC
>JAPUJD010000251.1 GCA_027296385.1 Acidobacteriota bacterium
ACGATCCGGTCGATGGCGAAGGAACCGACGAGGATCAGTGCGATGGCCTGAACAGGATTGATAGGCATGACAAGTCTCCTTTATCCGCTTTCCGGCTCGCAGAGCTGGCTCTGGGTCAACTCCTCCACCTTGAGGCCCGAACCAATGAGCGTCCAGCCACCGCCCGTGAGGTCAGCGAGCCGGATCTGGTCGGGGCAAGGCTTCAAGGCGACGGTGCCAAGGTAGAGACTGACGTTGCGGGCTAGCAGAAAGCTCTTGAGTCGATCGAAGTTGTCGTTCGCGACCAGGTCTGTTCCGTCATGAAAGTCGGAGATCAGGTACACCGCATCTACGTTCGGGTGGGCGGCGAGTCCCGCCGTGATCTTCTCGCGCACCCCCGAAGCTGAACCGCTGATGGCGACCTTGTTGCCCACGTCGACTCCGCGCTTGGCGAGTTGATCGAGCACGTCCTCTCTCTGCGACAGATAACTGCCCATCGAGCCGCTGTCATCGACCACCAACAGGATGCGCCTCGCACGTATGTCCGTGGGGTCGATAGCGCTCGAAGGAGCTTGCGCGGCGAGCAGGGCCGCCGCCACGGCGAGAGACCATGCCCCGGCCTTGGCGCCAGAGAGCCGACCGGGGCCCGACGAATGAGGTCGGAGGGCGCTGCGCAGGCGTCGAAGCCGAGCACGCGTCAGACCGCTCGCGGAGAACTCGACGTAGCTCATTCTCTCCTCTCAGCTGCTCGGCCCGTCGGCACTGCCGTGCGGCCGCGGCCGGTACTGCCAAGCCCCGAGCAGGGTCCCCAGGGTGATCCCCAGCCAACCCGCGACCAGCCAGGTGGCCGCTGAGACTCCGCCGAGACCCGTCCCGGCTCCCGGCTGCAGGCCGACGAGCAGCATCGACAGAAGCCAGACCGCCAGGGCGGCCTGGACCGCCGTTCGAGCTCCGCTCCCGTAGCGGTCGCGAATCGAGGCGTAGAGCCAGATCGCTAGCCAGCCGATCGCGAAGCCCCAGACATTGAAACCCGCAACCTCGGACCCGCTCATGATCGCCCCGTCCTCCGGCCGTTCCAGCACCTCGATCCAGGCCTCCTTGAGAAGGGTCGAGTTGAGCACAAACTCGATTGTATTGATGGTTACCCCGGCGAGCAGTCCGCCGAGAATTACGCGCGGCCAGTTGAGACTCCTCATAGGTCCTCCCAAGGATGCGAGCGGCGCCGTGGCTACCGCCAACAGCTCTCTCGTTGTTGGTCGACTAGCTCTATCATACAGCCGAGTGAGACGAGGAGTTCGTCACTCGGCCGGGGCGACGCCACGCAAGGCACAAGCCTGCGCCAGGCAAGCCACCCCGGTGCGCCATGATCGAGCGGCAGAGGGCGTTGCAGGGGGTGTTTAAGCCGAGTCAATAGGTCCTTGTTAACTGCCGAGTGAAAGTGTCCGTGGTGCTTGTGTGTTTGGCAGGTAGACGAAGATCTCGTTTCGGGCGCCTTTGGTGTGTTTTTTGCGCTCTCCTTTCTTGAGGTATCTCAGCGGTTCAGCGAGTGGTGAGGCTGGAGCTTGGGCGATGACTTGGTCGTGGTAGTAGACGGTCCATGAGCCATCGAGGTGCTGGCGGACATCGACTCGGGCCTTGGCGTAGGAGCGTCCTCGAGGCCCGGGAGGGATGTCGATTGTCAGGCCACCGAGGCGCACGGCGTTGTCATTGAGCACGGACGCCTCGTAGCGGAAGGCGAGGATTTTGTCGAGGTCCAGATCGCTTCGCGAGCGATAGGCAGGATCTGGCGATCGCGGGGCCTTGCGGAATCGCCGGTTGTACCGGCGGATCCAGCGGTCTTGGAGGTAGAGATTGGCGTTCTTGAGGTTGGTGATGCCGTCAAGGCGCATCTCGGCGAGGAGCCGGTCCTGAAGCACACCGAAGAGCCGTTCGACGCGTCCCTTGGCCTGGGCAGAGAGGGCAAAGATGGGATGGACCCCGAGATCGTCGAGAGCCTGTCCGACCTGAGTGGGGCGCTGGCGACCGGCGAGCTGCTCCTCGAGGCTCCAGAAGTCGTCGTTGCGACGCAGGGCCGAGTGACGGTCTTGGTAGATGGAGACCGGGATGCCGCGGCGTAGGACCGCTGCCCGGAGCAGGCGCAGGTAGGCCTCGGAGGTCTCCTGGGGTGTGAAGAAAGCGGCCAGAAGCTCTCCGTCGGCGTCGTCGACGGCGGCCATGAGCGTGAGGGCCGGCTGGTCGTCCCCGAACCAGCGGTGGGGGCTGCCGTCCCAGAGGATCATGAGCCCCTTGGCGCTCTTGCGCTCGCGACGCCGATGGTGTCGCTTGGGACGGCGCTTGCGCTTGGGCCGGTAGCCTCCCGCCCGCAGGATGCCACGTAGGGTCTCGCGACCGATGGAGATGCCCTCGCGCTCGGCGAGGATCTCGGCCAGATGAGTGTCGTTGAAGCCCGCGTAGCGATCCTCCACCCAGGCGAGAATCTGCTGGCGTAGCTCGTCGGGCGTGCGATTGACCGGGGGTCGGCCCCGATTGCCGTGCACCAGGCCCTGTGGACCCTGATCTCGCAGGCGTCTCAGGAGACGCCGCGCATGACGGGGCGTGACCCCCAGCGCGACGGCGGCCTCCTGGAGGGCCAGCTGGCCCTCCAGGACACCGCCGAGTACCCGATACCGTGTCAATTCCCTGGTGCTCATCGCAATCCTCTCCATAAGGGACAGAATCGCTCGGCAGTTGGCCCGGACACAATCGCTAGGCTAGGCTAAGACAGAGGGTGTTGCAGGAGTTGCCTGTGGCAAGCGCATCGCGTAAGGTACCTCCTCTTGCGCCTTCGGGCGCCATTGGGAAGGTTTGCAATGTCGAGAAGATGTCAAATCACCGGCAAGAAGCCGATGAGCGCGCGCCACGTTTCGCACGCGCACAACGTCACTCCGCGCTGGCAAAAGCCCAACATCCAGCGCAAGCGCATCTACGTCGCCGAGCTCGGCCGCTGGCTCCGATTGCGCATCTCCACCCGGGCGCTGCGCACTCTCGACAAGAAGGGCCTGCTGCGCTTTCTCAAGGACGAAGGCCTGACCCTCAAAGACGTCACCTGAGCTCAGAGGCACGAAATGAAGAAGGGCATCCATCCCGAGTATCACTCTGTCGTCTATGTCGACGGCGAGTTTGAATTTACTTCGCGCTCGACCGCTACGAGCGACGAGATCCGCAACGTCGACGGCGTCGATCACTACGTGATCCGGCTCGAGATCTCGTCGGCTACGCACCCGTTCTACACCGGCAAGCAGCGTTTCGTCGATACCGCCGGTCGCATCGATCGCTTCCGCCAGAAGTATGGCGCGGGGAGCTAGGAGAATCCGATGGCTAGCCAGTGCAAGATCGCCAAGAACGTGCGCCAGGAGCGCCTGATCGAGATGTACCGCGAACAGCGGGCCGAGCTGAAGGCCATCTGGCTCGACGCCGATCGCTCTCCCGAGGATCGCGAGCACGCCGTACGCCAGCTTCGCAAGCTGCCGCGTGACTCCAGCCCGACGCGCTACCGCAACCGCTGCAACATCACCGGACGGCCGCGCGGGTACTACCGCAAGTTCGGGATCTCGCGTATTGGACTGCGCGAGCTCGCGCTGCGTGGCGAGCTGCCAGGGGTCATCAAGGCCAGCTGGTAGGCCACTGCAACCAAGACACTCGAGGCCCGCCGTCAGGCGGGCTTTTTCTTGCCCCGCCGCAAGCCCGCTCATGGCACAATCGGGGTCTCTCGACCGGAGGATGCTCCCATGCTCGATCGTCGCGCTTTACTGAAAACTGGCGTTGCCGGAGCGGCTGCGGCAGTCCTCGGCACCCCACAGCCGGCCGCCGCCGGGCTCACCGGGTTCGAGCTCGACGAGCTCACCATCGCGCAGCTCCAGGTGGGCCTGAAGGAGGGTCGATGGACGAGCGTAGCTCTGACCCGCGCCTACCTCGAGCGTATCGAAGCGACCAATCTCCAGGGCCCTGAGCTTCGCGCCGTCATCGAGACCAACCCTGACGCCGAGGCCGTCGCCAGCGAGCTCGACCGCGAACGCGCCGCGGGCAGCGTCCGGGGCCCACTGCACGGCATCCCGATCCTGCTCAAGGACAACATCGCCACAGCAGACCGCACGGCAACCGCCGCCGGCTCGCTGGCCCTCGTCGAAGCGAGAGCGACCCGCGATTCCGCGGTGGCGGCACGGTTACACACCGCCGGAGCCGTGCTGCTGGGCAAGGCCAACCTCAGCGAATGGGCCAATTTTCGCTCTGAGCGCTCCTCCAGCGGCTGGAGCGGGCGGGGCGGGCAAGTACGCAATCCGTACGTTCTCGATCGTAATCCCTGCGGCTCGAGCTCGGGTTCCGCTGTGGCGGCGAGTGCCAATCTCTGCGCCGCCGCCGTCGGCACCGAGACAAACGGCTCGGTCGTTTGCCCCGCCTCGGCCAACGGCCTCGTCGGCATCAAGCCGACCGTCGGCCTGCTGAGCCGTACCGGCATCATCCCGATCGCCCACAGCCAGGATACCGCCGGACCGATGGCCCGCACCGTCGCCGATGCCGCCATCCTCCTCGGCGCCATGGCGGGGGCTGACCCCAGCGACTCCATTACGATCGATCCGGGCATCGTCCGCCACGAGGACTACACGCGATTCCTCGACTCCGCCGGTCTGCGCGGAGCGCGTATCGGGGTGGCCCGCAACTACTTCGACTTTCACGAGAAGGTCGACGGCCTGATGGAAGCCGCGCTCGACGCCCTGCGTGCGGGGGGCGCCGAAATCGTCGACGAGCTCGAGCTCGACCTGTCCGCAGTGCAAGACCAGAGCTACGAGGTGCTGCTCTACGAGTTCAAGTTCAACCTCGACGCCTACCTTGCCGACCCGAAGTGGGGCTCGCCCTACGGTTCGCTGGCCGAGTTGATCGACTTCAACGAGCGCCATCGCGACCGGGAGCTCCAGTTTTTCGAACAGGAGATCTTCCTCAAGGCCCAGGCAAAGGGCGGCCTCGAGACTCCCGAGTATCTCGAAGCCCTGGAGATCTGCCGCCGCACGACCCGCAGCGAGGGCATCGACGCTCTCGTCGCCGAGCATCGCCTGGATGCCATCGTCGCCCCCACCGGCGGGCCGGCCTGGCCCATCGATCTGGTCAACGGCGATCACTTCGGCGGTGGCAGCTCCTCCCCCGCCGCGATTTCCGGCTACCCCAACATCACGGTGCCGGCGGGCCAGATCTTCGGCCTGCCGGTCGGCCTGTCGCTCTTCGGTCCGGCCTTCAGCGAGCCTCGCCTGCTGGCGCTGGCCTACGCCTACGAGCAGGCGACCCAGCATCGAGCGGCTCCGCGGTTCCTGCCGACACTGCCGCTCGGCGGTCGAGGTTGATCCACGGTAGGATTCGGGCGGCTCATTCGCCTGGGGTCCCCTGCCCCCTTTCAAACACTGCAACCGACCGAGGAACGCCAATGCGCTCTCTTGCCCGCTCCCTTACCACCCTTCTCGTCCTGGCACTACCCTCCATCGCCTTGGCCCAGGGCGGCCGGCTCGCCGGCAGGGTCACCGACGAGGCGGGCAAAGGTCTCGCTGACGTCGAAGCCAAGCTCATCGCCGTCGAGACCGGCGCCGAAGTCAGCAAGAGGACCAACCGCAAGGGCCGTTTCAGCGTCGCGGTCGTCCACCCTGAGTATGACTACGAGATCGTGCTCAGCAAGGAGGGCTACGTTACCGTTCGCGCGCCGGTCAAGCTCAAGCGCGGCGAGCCGGTCCAGGGCAGCTGGGTCATGGTTCCGGGCTCGGCGATCGGTGGCGTCCCCGGCCTCGATCTCTCGCCCGAAGAGTTCGCGGCCAAGCAGCTTGCAGTCGCGCTCTACAACGAGGGCGCGCAAGCCTTCAACGCCGACGATCTGGACACCGCGGCGGCCAAGTTCGACGCCGCCATCGCCGAAGATCCCGAGCTAGAAGAGGCCTACGTCATCGCCGCGGCAATCAACTGGCGCCTGGAGCGATACGAGCGGGCTCTAGAACTGACCGACTTCACCCTGGCCGCCAAAGCGAGCGACGCGCGCGCTCTGGGCGTGCGCTACGACTCGCTCGAGGCACTCGATCGGCAGGCCGAGGCCGACGCCGTGCTCGACTATCTGATCGCCAACGCGCCGGTGGTAGACACCGCCAAGCGGGCCTACAACCGCGGGCTCGCTCATGCCAAGGCCGCCGACGTCGAGTCGGCGATTCCCCGTCTCGAGCAGGCGGTCGCGATCAGTCCCGACCTCGCTGCGGCGTGGGGACTGCTCGGCGATCTCGAGATCGCCCGCAGCAACTTTCAGCGGGCGATCGAGTGCGGAGATCGACTGCTCGAGATCGAGGGCTCGCGCGAGCGCGGCCTGTCGCTGCGCCACCGTGCCTTCGAAGCGTTGGGGGACGAGGCTGGCGTCGCCGAGTCGTTGCGCGCCCTGGCCGAGATCGATCCCGATGCAGTGATGAACAGCCTTTTCGAGCGCGCCAACGATCTCTTCGATCACAACGAGCCTGACGCCGCGGCGAAGATCTACCGTCAGGTGCTCGACCTGCAGCCTGACAACGCGCGGGCGCACTACAAGCTCGGCCTGGCGTTGCTGAGCGCCGAGGACACGAGCGCAGCTCGCGGCCACCTGGAGCGCTTCCTCAAGCTCGCGCCGGACGACCCCGAAGCTCCCGCGGCGCGAGACATGCTGACCTATCTCCAGTAAAGCCGGCGGTACCGGCAAGGCTACAGCTGACGCGACACCCGTCGGCAGGATTGGTGGAAGCGCCAGGCCAGGAGAACACCCGCCACTGTCAGTCCGCCGATGATGCCGATCCAGAGACCGCGCGGCCCGAGGTCCCGGTGGAAGCAGAGCCAATAGCCAAACGGCAGTCCGACCAGCCAGTAGGCGACGACCGTGACCACCATCGGCCCGCGCGTGTCCCTGAGGCCGCGCAAGGCTCCGGCCGCGACCACTTGCAGGCCGTCAGAGAGCTGGAAGATCGCCGCCAGCACCAGCAACTGCACTGCGACGACGACGACCCGCTCGTCGGTGGTGTAGATACCGGCGATCTGACGCGGCAGGGTCACTAGCACGAGGGCCGAGACGACCTGCGTCGCCAGGGCCAGCAGGTGGCCGATCCAGCCGGCGCGCCACACACCCGCGGCGTCGCCCCGGCCCAGGGCGTTGCCCACCCGCACGGTGGTCGCCAGCGAGATCCCCAGCGGCACCATGAAAGTGATCGAGGCGACGTTGATCGCGATCTGATGACCGGCCACGGCGATCGTGCCGATCGAGCCCATCAGCAGGGCCACGCTGGCGAACATGCTCACCTCGACGAAAAAGCTGAAGCCGATCGGACCCCCCAAACGCAACAGCGCCGCGAGCGTGGGCAGATACGGTTTGTCGAACCGTTCGAAGACGGCGAGCGGCCCAAGCCGCGGATGACGGCGAATGTAGAACACGAGGCCCAAGAGCTCGGTCCACCAAACGGCCGAGGTGGCGTAGCCGCAGCCGACGGCGCCCAGCGCGGGAAGCCCCCAGTGCCCGTAGATCAGGCCGTAGTTGCCGATGACGTTGACGATCAGACCGACGAAACCGAAGTACATGATCGGCCGGCTGATCTCCATACCCTCGCAGAGAAAGCGCAGAGCGAGGAAGGCGTACATCGCCGGAGCCCCCCAGAGCAACGCGCGCAGGTAGCCGAGAATCGTCGAGTGCAGCGCCGGATCGATCTCCAGCGCGGCCAGGAGCGACCCGGCGCCGAGGTAGGTGCCGGCGGTGAGAACCGATAGTCCAAGGGCGATCCAGAGCGCCTGCCGGGCCAAGGGACCGATCTCGTCCTGTTTCCCGGCGCCGTCGAGATGGGCCACCAAAGCCGACACCGCGAGCAGGACCCCCATCCCGGCTAGCATCACGGTGTGCCAGAGCGCCGCTCCGGCGGCCACCGCGGCGAGAGCTTCGATCGACAGCCGTCCGGCCATGACGGTGTCGACGAACGTCATCAGCACCCCTGCCAGCTGCCCGACGACAAGCGGCCAGGCGAGGCGTACGGTCCTGCCGACGTCCGTACGCCAAAGGCTCACCGGCGAAGTCATCGGCCGACCCTATACGTCACCGACCCACGATGGCGACCAGTCGCCGGAAGTCCCGCGGGTCGGGTCGCGGCCCGGTTGGCCTACGAGCGCTCCTTGGTCTCTAGCAGCAGCGAGGTTTCGAGCTCCTAGCGCGCAAGGCGGATGCAGCAAGAACTCGATAACGGCGCCCGGCACGCCGCTCCGCGGTGCTGAACTGTCGGCAGCAGGGGGTCCACCGCTGCCAGCGATACCGTCAACGACTCTCTGGGGGCTTGGCGGTCAGTGCGTTGTGGGTGCGTGTCACATTTGGGCTAATGAAGTAGTCGGTGAAGTAGTACCCGAGTACCGGATCGCCCTGCGAGAACAGCTCCCTCTCGGCACTCAGGTCCACGAGTGCCCGTACCCCTTCGAGATCGAGACCTTCAGCGATGGCGCGGCGCACTTGCGCCTGAACTTCGCCAAGGAGTGCGCGGACCTGGCGAAGGTAGGCTTTGCCCTCTTGGACATCACCGTGGCCAGGGATCAGGACATCAAACTCGAGGAGGGCGAGCGAATCGAGAGTCTCGGCCCACTCCAGAGGGTCGCGGGAAAACCCGAAAGGGATCGGGTGCACCACCATGTCTCCGGTGACGACCACCTGGTCATCGGGGAGGTGAACCACGAGATCGCCGTGGGTGTCTCCGGGGCCGAGGTAAAGGATGTCGATGGCTCTGTTGGCGCGGTGCAGCGTTAGCCGTCGCTCCATCGTCATGGTGGGCGGCGTGAGGTTGACGGTTCGATACTCACGCTGTCTTACGTCGATGTCGTGCTCGACGTATTCGCGCAGGTTGGCCACGATCGCTTCATGCCCGGGAGCGGCCTCCGTCTCCAGTCGCTGGATCTCCTCATTCATGGCCCGCTTTCGGGAGTCGGTCTCCTCAGCGATCTGTCGGACGTAGTCGATGCCGCGTCCTGGAGGGTAGCCTTCGCCGGTGATGTAGTCCCGAGTTTCCGGCCTGGCGAGGATCTCCACATTGGGGAAGGCCAGAAGGTACTCTTGGTTTCCCAGCGTGTGGTCGCCATGGCCGTGCGTATTGATTAGAACACTGACGGGATGCGGCGACTGCTCGCGAATGTAGGCGATGACCTTGCGCGCGGCCCTGGGCGATCCGCTGCCGTCGACAACGACGACATCTGTCTCGTTGAAGATCAGAGTCACATTGCCTTCCACCTGATACCGCAGCGGCACCGGCCGATACGCGAGGTGAATGTCCTCGGTCACCTGGCGAAACTCGATCAACCACGGATCGGTGCCGGTCCGAGCTGAAACGCTGGCAACTCCAGCGAGCACTAGTCCAGCGGCCACCACAAGGGGCAGGGTCACCCGTCCAAGAACTGTCAATCGCATTCCTTCTCCAATGTCAGGTTGAGACAGTCGCCGACCTTCACTCAGAGTGTACTGCGGCCGGGCACATCGGGCGGCAGTGCACGAAAAGGGTTGTACGTCTCGAGGTACGTCTCGACGGGCGTCTCTTGCGTGGCATTCTGCTCAACCACAATTAGTCCCCATCTTGGGGCTCTGCCGCATGGTTGGTTTTTTCGATCTCCACGGTAACCCGCGGATCGCGATCGGATGGATCGGTCGTTCTTGGTCTAGACTGACCGCCGAGGAGGCCCTGGATGTGTCGTCTGTTTTCGCTCTTCGTTGGCGCCGCGGCGGGGGCGCTGGCCGCTCAGCAAGTCGATCTCGCTCCCGGCCTCAAGCGGACGGGAGGGGCGCCGTGAGCTGGGGCCGCCGGCCGCGCATGCTGTGGATCGTCCTCGGCCTGGCGGTGGGCATCCTGCTCGGAGCTCTCGTCGTCCGCCGGCCGGCGCAGCCGCTGACCGCCGAGCGTCTGGCCGAAGCGCGGGAGAAGTGGCGCTCAGCGGCGGTGACCGACTACTCCCTCGAGATCCGCACCGAGGGCAGCGCCGGGGCGCTCCACGAGGTCGAGGTTCGCCGCGGCGAGGTCACCGCGATGACCATCGGCGGAGCGCCGGCCTCCAAATCGGCCTGGCAGTACTGGTCGGTCGACGGCCTCTTCGGCTTCCTGGAGACGGAGCTGGCCAACGCCGCCGACGCTCGCCGTACCTACGGAGTCGAGCCCGACAGCGTCGTCCTGCGCGCCCGTTTCGACCGTGACCACGGCGCCCCGGTACTCTTCCTACGCCACGTGATGGGCACCCGTCAGAGCATCGAGTGGGAGATCACCCGGTTTGAGTAGGGAGACCCGAAATCAGTGAACCCTTGAAATCGACGGAGGGCTTGAGCAGGAACCAGCCGTGGAGGACTCGGGTAGTCGAAGCTCGGCCACCCACCGAGTTCGTGGTGCGGGAAGCGGCGAAGTAGCGGCGAATCTCTCCCTCGAGCTCGCCCTCCGCCTGCAACCTTTTGCCGGCCATAGCCATCCAAAAGGGGTCCACGGAGGAAATCATGGCCCTCGAACTGTACGCGCTCCTGCTGATCGCCCTCGGAGCCGCTGTCTGGCTCGTTCTGCGGCACCAGAACCTGCGCCTGCGGCAGATGCAGCACCGCGAGCGCCTCGCAGCCCTCGAGAAAGGCCTGGCGACCCCCCAACCCCAGCCTCACGAAGGAGAAGACACCATGTCCGACGTCTCGACCGCATGGAAAGACCCCGCCACCTACGTCACCTGGTTCCGTCTCACCACCCTGGGCCTAGCCTTCCTGCTCCTGTTCGGAGGTACGGGAATGCTGGTCTCGTTTATCATCGTGGGAGATCCCGAAATGCAGAAGCTATGGTCCCTGGGCTTGATCCCGATGATGACCGGGTTCGGTCTCTTCCTGTTCTGGGTCGTGTCCTCGTATCTGCTGAAGAAGGACGACTAGCCTGCGAGTAGGAGACCCTCGACTTGACCCGACTGGCAGGAGCCCTCTCCTTGGACCCCAGAGTGCGCGCCGACCGCGATCTCATCCGCGGCTATCTCGAAGGCCACGAGGAGGAGTGCTTCACCGCTCTGGTCGAGCGCTACCGCGAGCGGGTCTTCCGGCTGGCAGCGTCGATCCTGGGTCCCGGAGCCAGCCTGGAGGCCGAAGACGTGACCCAGGAGGTCTTCGTCCAGGTCTACCGCAAGCTGGGCTCCTTCCGCTCCGAGAGCTCGTTCTCGACCTGGCTCTACCGCATCGCCCAGCGGCGAGCGCTGCAACTGCGGCGACGAGCGCGCTATCGGCACCCACACACCCACGACGCTGTGCTCGAGGCGCTTCCCGCGGCCGGCAGCGACGGCCTCGACTCGGCCCTGGCCCGCGAGCGCCGGCTGGCGCTCTACGCCGCCATCGAAGCTCTCTCTGAGCCGCTGCGCTCGACGATCTACCTGCACTACTGGCTGGGCGAGTCGATCGATTCCATTGCCGAGCTCAAGAGCGCGCGGCCGGGCACGATCAAGGCGCAGCTTCATCGGGGACGCCAACGACTAGGCCGACTCCTGGAGTCCATATCATGAAGACCGAGACCCCTCCTCTCTCCCGTCGGCCAACCTCCGACAGCGTCGAGCAGGCCCTGCAGGATCTTTTCGGAGCCACGGCGCGGCCGCGCCTGCGAACCGGATTCGACCGGCGGCTGGCACGCGCGATCGAGGTCGACGATGGGGGCCGGCGACGAGGTCGCGGGGTTCGGCGCATCATGGGGGCCTATTGGAGCGTCGCCGCCCTGGTGTCGACAGGCATCGTCTGGCGGCTCGGAGACGAGCTGACGGGACCTGGACTCTGGGTCGGAATCGGTGGCGTGGTCACCTTGACCTTTGCCGTCCTGGCGTTCTCGCTTCTGGCGCCACTCCCGGCCACGCTGTGGCGCGCACACCGCAGAAGGTCGACCTA
>JAPUJD010000252.1 GCA_027296385.1 Acidobacteriota bacterium
GGCCGCGACCGCAACCCAGCGCCGCAACGTCGAGCTGGCGCAGGAGCAGTTCACAGTTCTGGCTGCGGAGCTGGCGGACGTGCTGGATCGAGCACTACCGGCGTTGAAGGCGGAGCTCGAGGCCGCAGGGGCTCCCTGGACACCGTAAACTCCGTCGAGATGTGGTCGCTTTCGAGGAGAGGTGGCGTCCTCTGCGTGGGAAACAGAGTCTGATCGCCGAGCCGAGCCCGTAGTCCGGGTGCATTCTGAACACCGCGGAACGCTATGCGTAGTAGTAGTAGATGCTTCGAGAGCATATCGGCTCGGCTCCGGATTCTCCCGATATCGCGAGTGTCGACGGGCGCGTGTCCTTTGGGCCATTCGTCCTGGATCGAGAGGAACGGACTCTCCAGCGCCATGGCACCGAGATAGCGCTGCCGGAGCGATCGCTCAGGCTGCTCGAGGTCTTGGTTCGCCTGGCAGGAAAGACGGTGTCCAAGGACAGACTGGTCGCGGAGGTGTGGCAGGGAGCCTTCGTCTCCGACACGTCGCTGACCGAGGCGATGAGTCGATTGCGGCACGCTCTGGGCACCGAGGCTCGAGAGCCGGGCTATATCCGCACGGTTCACGGACGAGGGTACTGTTTTGTCGTGCCGGTCGGGGCAACGGGTGACCGTTACGGAGGTGGCGCCGCTGGAAGGCCGGCATGGATTCCAGTGTCGATCGCGGCGTCGCTGACGTTGCTCGGGGTGCTCGGGCTCGGCTCGGTCCTTGCCGGGGGAGGGCACCGATCAGCACTCGATTCCGTCGGCTTCTCGACCGACGGTCCCGGGATGGCCTGGGCGCCGCTTCGGGGGCTGGGGGGATGGCTACTCGGCGTTG
This sequence comes from Acidobacteriota bacterium, assembly GCA_027296385.1. GTDB lineage: Bacteria > Acidobacteriota > Thermoanaerobaculia > Multivoradales > JAHEKO01 > CALZKB01. Next base: position 862 of record JAPUJD010000252.1, read on the forward strand.
CTACGCCGGGCGCGAGACCGGCCGGGCCACGATACCGTTTGGCCGAAGTCACTCTAGAGGGTGCGCGGATCTTCAAGTACGGCGTTCCCGCTCTGCCACTCAGCGGTTTCTCGGTCGATCGAACGGGCAGCCGCGTGGCGTTTTCGATCGCCAACGGCCAGCACTCTGACGCCTGGGTTGTCGAGCCCGAGAAAGGGGAGCTCCGACGCTTCACCACGGGTGGCCGTTTCTTGGATCCTGTATGGACGCCCAGCGGTCAGGCCGTGGCGCTGGCACAAAGCCGCAACGGTAGTTTCGACCTGGTGCTCAAGGAAGTGGATGGCGACACCCCGGTGCAAGTCCTGCTCGAGGCGCGCCTGGATCAGTTTCCGGAATCCTGGTCGAGCGACGGCAGATCGCTCGTCTACTCTGAGCGGCATCCCGAGACCGGTTATGACCTCTGGCTCCTGCGTCAGCGCAGCGACGACAGCTGGGTGCCGACGCCGCTGGTTCGCACCCCGGATGACGAGGCCTTTGGAGCGATCTCTCCCGATGGCCGCTACGTGGCCTTTACATCGATGGCCGGTCGACGGAAGGATGTCTTCGTTGTCGATCTGGAGCGAGATCGAGCGCCGTTCAGGGTGTCCACAGATAGCGGCAGCTATCCCTTCTGGTCGGCCGCTGGTGACCTACTGCATTATGTCCACGGCGACGAGCTCTTGAGCATCCCGACCGATCAGATCGATGGGGATGTGATCCGGGCCTCACGGATCTCGACGCCGGTGGAAGGCCTCTATCTGGCCGGTTCGACCTCGGCAGCCGACCGAATCGTCGTCGCGATGCTCGAATAGGCCCCTAACGGTTAACAAGTTGTTAAGGACATCGTCCGCCGCCGAAGGTTGAATAGCCTCAGTCTTGGGCGCCTTGATGGGTCAGGGCATGCTCGATGAGGAGGTGGCGATGTCGGCGCGAGTGTTTCGGGTTCTGCGAACGGTTCTGTGGGTCTCGATAGCTCTTGTCGGAGTGGGTCTGGCGACGCTGTTGTTGGCCTTTCCAAGGAGCCAACCGGCGGCGGAGCTGACGATCGAACCGACACCCGAGAGACTGGAGCGGGGTCGTTATCTGGTCGAGCACGTCGCCAACTGCCTGGATTGTCACTCAGAGCGAGATTGGAGCTACTACGGCGGCCCGGTGGTTCGCGGTACCGAGGGCCAGGGTGCGGCACTCAGAGTCCTGCGGCCTCACATCCAATCGGCCAACATCACGCCGCCGGCTCTGGGTGAATGGAGCGATGGCGAGATCGTGCGAGCCATCACCTCCGGCATCGGGCGCGACGGCAGGGCCCTGAACCCGTTCATGCCCTACGACACGTACGCGCGCATGATCGAAGGGGATGTCTATTCGCTCGTCAGCTATCTGAGAACGCTGCCACCGATCGAGAACGACGTGCCACGCCCCGAAGAAAGTTGGCCGATCAGGCTGATAGGGCGTGTCTTGCCCAGGCCCTATGTGGCCCCTGAGGCGATCGATCGAGGTGTCACCGCCGCTTACGGGCGCTATCTCGTCGAGATCGCCGAATGCGGCTTTTGTCACGGCGCGGACTTTTCAGGCGGCCGCATGTTTCAGATCCCCGGGACCTCGCAGAAGTTCCCATCGGAGAACATTACCCCTCATCCCTCGAACAGAATCGGCGCCTGGAGTCGCGAGAATTTCGTCGGCGTCTTTAGGTCGTTCGCGCCCCCAGGGGGTCGCGAGATCCCGGGTCACGAGATCAACACCGTCATGCCGTGGTCTCGCTACGCTGGCATGAGCGAGGACGATCTGGGCGCAATCTACGAATACTTGCGTACGATAGAGCCTGTCGAGCAAGACGAGCCGGAGTAGGAATCGCAAGCGGCAGTGGTGATTGGGAGTCGGCTGGCGATCATGGAGCGATAGGCGAGCGACAGAACTGAGGCGAGTGGAGCCAGTCCAGACCTCCCGCTGGTCGTCATCACTCATCCACGACTGCCTCTGCCTCGATCTCCACCAGAAACTCATCTCCGATCAGCGCGGCCTGAACCATCGTATTGACCGGCAGGACGTGGCGAAAGCGTTGCCCATGAGCCCGCGCTACCGCCTCCCACTGCTCGATCCGCGGCACGTAGACCCGGGTGCGCACCACATCCTCGAGGCGCCCTCCGAGCGATTGCAGCGCTCCCTCGATCTTGTCGATCACGAAGTGGGTCTGGCTAGCCGGGTCGTCGCCGCCGATCAGCCGATCGCGGTGGCTGGCGGTTGTTCCCGACACCCGGATCCATCGACCCTCGCGGATCGCTCGGCAGTAGCCCGCCATCGACTCCCAAGGCACGCCGCTGAACGCCCGCCGCCGCCCGTCACTGCCGACCTCGACGCGGTACGGAGCGGGAAACTCGTCGAAGTGATGGCTGAGGTCGCCCGAGGCGGTGAGGAACGGCTCACGCCGGTACTCGTCTCCACAGTCGCCGGGAATCGGATCCAGGCGGGCGAGCAGCTCGTCGATCTCGTCGACCACCGTCTGGCCGAGCTCCAACGAGAAGAGCCTGGCCGTCTCGGCAACGTGCTCGCTCTCGCCCAGGCGGGCGCCGACGATCACCCCCGCGACGGCCGGTTGCTCCAACACGTAGCGTGTCGCAAGGTTGGCCAGCGAGATCTCGAGACGCGCGGCGATCTCAGCCAGGTCGCGCAACAAGCCTTGAAAACGCGACCACCCGCCGGCCGCCTCGACGAAACGCCGGTACTTCATCAGCGACCAGGTCTCGAGCTCAGCGACGTCGGGCTCGGCCACGTCGAGGAAGCGCTGGGTCAGCAAGCCCCCGGCCAAGGTGCCGTAGGCCAGAAGAGACACGCCTTTCTCGACACACAGAGCGGTCATCGCGCCCGCGGCACGGCGGTCGATCAGCGAGAAGCAGACCTGATTGGAGACGATCTCGAATCCGCTGGAGAGCAGCATCTCGAGATGAACCGCATCGCAATTGGTCAGGCCGATGTTCCGTATGCGGCCGTCCCTACGTAGCTCGTCGAGAAAGAAGAGCCCATCGAGATAGCTCGGATCGGCGTAGTTCCAGGCGTGGAACTGCAGCAGCTCGAGCGTGTCCGCGCCGAGGCGCTCGGCGGCGAGATCGACGGCGCGGGAGACGTCCCCGCGGGTGAGCGGACCGGGCTTGGGCACCCACTTGGTGAGCGCCTCGACGCTTCGCTCGGCGTTCGTGCGCCGGTACTCTCCGACGACCTGCTCGGCCGAGCCGTAGTGATCCGCCACGTCGAAGGTCGTGAGACCGGCATCGACGTACGGCCTCATCGCCGCCGCCGCCGTCGACAGCTCGAGCTCTCCGCTCCGGCGCTCGATATCGGCAACCTGCCACAGCCCCGTCAGGACACGGGAGACGCTGAGCCCCGGGGCCAGCTCGACTCTCTCGATCTTCTCGCCGCTCATTGTCACGCCTTCGGGAGCTCGCGGAACAACCGTTCTACGTCGACGCCGGAGCGCCTCAGCGCCGCCATCTCGAACCAGAAGATGCCGCAGCCCAGGGCCATGACCGCGAGCCAGACCGGCGTCGATCGCAGGTACCAGATCGGCCCGTCTGCACCCAGGTCCTTGCCGATGTGGACCGCCAGCAGGAAGCCGAGCAGTATCGCTCCAGCCAAGGCGCACCACCAACGGCTGCGCGAACCGAGCGGTAACCGCCTCCCGGCATCCAGCTCCGGCTGCGCCCTTGGCAGCCGGAGGACGGCGAGGCACATCAGGAGGAAATTGACCAGCATCGAGGTCACGAGGATGTCGATGCCGAGAAAGAAGTCGCCGGCCAGATGGCTGCCGAGAATGCCCAGCGAGGCCATCAGTCCACTAGCGAAGATCGCCAGGTGAGGTGTGTGCCAGCGTGAATGTACGCGGGCCAGCCTGGCCGGGAAGACGCCGTCCTGCGCCCAGGCGAAGACCAGTCGAGACACCGACAACAGCATGGCGGGAATGTCGTTGATGAGGGCTACCGCCGCACCGGCAACGATGGCCACCGTCCAGCCCGGAGCCAGGAGCTGGCCGAGCAGTCCGGGCGCCGTCAAATCGGAGTCGACGGCCTTCGCGGCGATGTACCACCACGGCACGGCGTGGTAGACGGCGGCGGTGAACAGCAAGTAGAAGGCACCGACCGACAGGATCGAGATGCCGATGGCGAGCGGCAGATTGCGTTGCGGATTCCGTGCTTCGCCGCCGGCCTGGGCGATCGAGTCGAAGCCGATGAAGCTGGCGAATAGGATTGCCACTGCGGCGACCTGAGGGCGCCAGCCGAGCTCAGGGGCTTCCACGATCTGAATCGCCTCTCCGGAGTGGGCTGCCACCGCCCGCGCGAAGTCGGCGTGATCGTAGGAAAACCCGGCCACGATCACGATGCCCCCGAGCGCGAACATGACCCACATCAACGGAATCAGCGTCCGTTCGTAGAAGCGTGCCCCGCGGATGTTGACGTAGACGAAGAGCCACACCAGCGCCAGCGCCAGCGAGACTCGAACGACTCCCCCCTCGAGGCCCACCGCCACGGCGTCCCAGGAGAGCGCCTGCGCGATATCGCGCAGGAACGGAATCACCAGATACGAGACCACTCCGATGACGATCGACAGGCCGAACCACTGCGAGAAGCTCGCGACGAACCCCCAGTACGGACTCAGCGTACGACTAGCGAAGACATAGCTGCCGCCGGCCCGCGGCATCGCCGACGCCAGCACGGCGTACGCCAGGGCGGCCAGCAGCGCGGGAATCGCCGCCACCGCGAACGCCCCCACCACGTGGGGCCCGATCCCCGGCACGCTGCGCTGGATCATGAACGGCACTACGTTGATACCGGCGCCGAGCATCGAGCAGATGCCGGTGGCGGCCAGGCCGAGAAGGCCCATCTCCCGAACGAGACCGGGTTTGTCGCTTTTCAGGGGCATCGCGTGCGGCGATCTTACGATGCCGGTAAGGGGAGGGCCGCCTAGTCTGTTCCGGCTTCGGGTGGATCGATCCAGACCTCGTGGAGGTGGAGCCATTCGACGTCGTTCGGTGCCGCGTCGTTGGGGCCGAAGAGCACCGTGCTCAACCGGCCGCGTCCCTCACCCAGATCGTGCCACTCCTCGTAGGTCGCCAGGGCGAGACCTCCCGCCGCGTGGTGGAGGCGGTAGTTCTCGATGCGGATGCGGCCGGGCGCCTCCCGCCAGCGACCGTGAGCGGCACGGATCGCGTCGACGATGGACTCCTGCCCGGCCTGCTCGCCGTCCGGGCCGATGATGAGAAAGGCGGGGGCAATCACGTCGCCGAAGCGAGCAAAAGCCTCCTCGGTTGCTGGCAGCTCGGCGTTCGACCACTGCTCCAGAAACTCGTGGAGCTCGACGACTTCGGCCCGGCAGCGATCCTCGAGGGAGCGTTCGTCCTCGGCGAACGCCGGTGCGGCGGGGAGCAGAAAGGTGAGTCCGGCAGCGAACGAAAACCAGCGCGAGATGTGCTTCATGGGCGAGATCCTCTCACAGCCAGACGGCGACAGCTCCTGGCGCTCGGCAGTTCACCAGCGCCTATACCTCCACCTATGAGAAACAGGACGGTGGGTGGAGGATGACCTCGGTCACCTCGACCTCCCTGCCGCCCTAGGCACCCGGCGCCCTACCTGAGCCAGTCGGTCTCGAGGTGACACTCGCACCACCACGTACGCCGCCCGCGCTGCAACCGAGATTTCTCGAGGCGTGCGCGGCCAGCCAAGGGAGCCACTGACTGCGGGTGCCCACCCTGCCGGAAGTCATGGGCCCCGCCCATGACCTACGGCAGATGCGCGAAGGCGGCCCGTCTGCCTAGACTTTCCCCGGACCAACGCCCATCGGGCAAAGGAGGCAGGACATGACGAAGCTAGTGGCAATCACGATAATCCTGGTCGCGGCCTCGGCAGTCGTCGGGCTGAGAGTCGAAGCCCGGGATTCGGATGAAGTTGCGCCAGGCCTTGTCACGCAGGAGCTGCGGGTCGGTGGCATGCAGACCCCGCTCTGCGAGATGGGAGTCAAGAGGGTCCTCGAGTCTTTGGAAGGTGTCGCCGCAGTCTCGGTAGACCGCAAGCACTCCCGGGCGGAAGTGACCTACGACCCCGCCCTGGTCTCTCCCGTCGCGTTGGCTCGAGCCGTCTCTGCGGTGGGCTTCAGTGCTTCGCTTCGCGGCGCGGAGAGCGTTGCCGGTCCCAAAGCGATGGCCGCCCACCGAGTCGACCGCAAACCGCTCACGGCGGATGAGGTCGATCGCGTCGTCACCTGGGTGGCGGCGCACGTCCTGGACGAGGGTGAGATTCCCACGGGCAGCGAGATCATCGAGGCGACCGGAGTTCAGCTGGTGGTAGCCGATACGCCGATGATCCAGCAAGCCGTCCTGATGAAGCTGGCCGAGGATCCGAGGGGACAGGCACTCCTCGAAGGGAGCCGCTGCAACGACTACGGTGCCTGCTCATTCTGGGGCAATCTGGCGGGAGCCAGCGGCGAGACCCTCGCGATGTACGAGGAGGATCGGGCAGGGGACGGAGCCACATTCAACGACTTCCCCTTGCCGTCGTTCGAGGCTCTAGACCTCAGTGGTGCGCCGGTACGTTCAGAAGAGCTGGTAGGCCGTCCAGCCGTCATCGCTTTCCTGGCAGTGCACTGCACGCATTCGATGGAGATGTTTCCGGTCCTCCAGGAGCTTCATCGGCAATACGGCGCCGAGGGCCTCCAGGTCGTGGGGGTACTGGTCAACAGTGGCTCGGCTGAAGATGCCAGGGGGTGGGTGCCGCAGTTCTCGCCTGAGTATCCCATCTGGATACACGAGGGCGCGGCCCTTGGCGACCAGCTGGCGAGTCGGTTGGTTCCAACGATTCTCCTGGTCGACGCCGAGGGCATGGTGCGCAAGAAGCTGGTCGGTTTCAAGGATCAAGAGACGGTCCTGGCCGAGGCGGGGTTGATCCGTGAGGCGGCATAGCCTTGGGCGAGAGCGGAGGCGTCTTGCTCTCAGGCGCAGCCTCGCCCTGACGGAGCATGCCGCCTC
>JAPUJD010000253.1 GCA_027296385.1 Acidobacteriota bacterium
ACTTCGTAGTCCACCTGGATACGGACGATATCCTGGAGCGACTGGTCTAGCGGTGATGCGTAGGACCGCTCCCGCGGCACGTCGGGCAGGACCGCTGCCAGCAAAGGCAGCCCGGCATCAGGGCGGTAGTCGGAGCTCGAGAGCTCGAGGCTCACGGTGAGGGCCTGGCGCTCGTCCGGCCGCCACGCGAACACCGGATGGACGGCGGAAACATTGTAGTCGCGGCCATCACGGTAGCCATCGCTCTCCCGCCACAAACCGTTGAGGCGGAAGCTCGTCCGGCCCTCCGCGCTCGCCGCGTTGAGGTCGAAAGACGCCTCCGTGGTGTCGAAGCTCCCCCAACCGATGCCGAAGGACGCGAGGCTGTGCGGCAGCGGTTGCTTGCGGACCAGATTGACCACTCCGGCCAGCGGGTTGCTGCCGTAGAGAAAGCCAGCTGGCCCCTTGAAGATCTCGACCCGTTCCACGTTGTAGAGCTGGTAGAAGGTGCTCTCCGGCTCCGGCACGCCGTCGGTCAGGACGAGCGCGCTCGATAGCGAGTCGAAACCACGCAGGACGAAGAAGTCGAAGACTCCGGAACCGGTTTGCACGTTGACTCCGCTCAGATTGCTCAGCGCATCGCCGAGCACCTGACCGTTCTGCTCTTCGATCAGGACGGAGTCGACGACACCGATGTTGGCCGGCGTCCAGACCTGGTCGGTTGGCAGCTTGCTGACGATGGTGTTGGAGGTTGGCAGGTAGTCGAAGCTGTCCTCGACCTCGAGGCTCTCCTCGACGCGCTCGGCTCGGTCCGGCTCGCCGGAGCCCTGTTGAGCGGCGACGGGGGTGGCGAGGCCCGCGGCAAGCAGCGGCCCGACCAACGAACAAAGCAAACTCAGCGGGCTGAGAGTCACTCTCATGCGGTGAAGAATCCCCTTGTGAAAGCTGTGCGACTCAGTTGGATCGCAGGTTGAGGGCGACCAGCTCTTCCTGGTCGCGGACGAAGAGTCGGCCGCCAGCGAGCGAGGGCATGGTCCAGGTCTTGGTTTTGAAGAGTTGGAATCGGGAGCGTTCGGTGTACTGCCGGGGGTCGGCGTCAGCGAGAGCCAGGAGCCCCCGTTCGCTGAGGATCACGAGGCGGCCGTCAGCGTAGAGCAGCGAGCCCTTGGCGAAGCCGCGCTGTGCCCACTGCTCCTCGCCACTGGCAGAATCGAGGCACTTGAGCGTGCCGTTGTCGAAGCCATAGAGATAACCGTCGACCAGCACCGAGCTGTTGAAGTGGTTCTTCATCACCCGGCTACGCCAGACCTCGCGCACCGAGCGCTCTCCGATCTCGAGGACCGCGGCGCCGGTGTCGTACCCGCTGGAGATGAAAAGCCGGTTCGGCGGCAGAAACACTGGCATCGCGGCGTTGACGTCGTAGCTCGTCCTCCACGGGTGACGCCATAGAAGCTCGCCGTCGGCGGCGGCCACGGCAACCAGCTCAGTGCCGGAGAAGGACACGACCTGGCGTTGGCCACCGACGGTGATGGCGAGCGGGGTGGAGTATCCGGGAACGTCATCGTTGGCGTGCAAGCGGACCGGCTCGGTACGCTTGTCGAAGGCAACCAGCGAGTATCCGGGACGGCCGCCGACATCGACCACCAGTAGGTCGTCCTCCACCAGGGGCGAGGTCGAGACCCCCCAACGAGGCACGCGAGCGCCGAGCTGTTCGGGAAGGTCCACCCGCCAGCGAGTGGCTCCCGTGGCGGCGTCGAGAGCGTAGAGCTTGGCGCTGGCTCCGAGGACGTAGACATGGTCGCCGTCCACAGTTGGCGTCGAGCGCGGGCCGTCACCCTGGTCATCGCCGCGGTTGCTGTCGATCCTCACCCGCCAGATCTCCCGGCCGCTGGCGGCGTCGAGGCACACTGCGATCTCATCGCGACCGGAGCCGAAGAGAGTGTAAAGACGGCCGCCCGAGACGGCCATGCCCGAGTAGCCGTCGCCGAGCTCTGCGCGCCAGACCTCCGGCGGCCCGTCGGCCGGCCACTCGGTGAGTAGACCGGTCTCCGGCGAGCGGGCGTCGCCGGTGGGACCCCGGTAGCGCGGCCAGTCACTCGAAGCGAGGCCGGCGACCAGCAGGCTGGTGCAGAGGGCTGCGATTGTCTTGAGTGTCTTGTCGCGCATCAGCGGCCTTCCCCTGTCCTGAGGCTGACTCCCTCGGTGTCTCAATCTAGGTGTAGCGGGCGCCGTGGTAGGCGCGATCGTAGAACTTCGGCAGGAGCGTGTCGACCTGCAGGAGCCCTCGGCGAGTGAGGCGTACCGAGTCGTCAGCCAGCTCCAACATGCCGAGCTCGGCCAGCTCGGCGAACGGGCGTGCGAACTCCTCGAGGATTTTGACTCCGAACTTGGTCTGGAAGTTCCCGACCTCGAGATAGCCGCGCTTGAGCTGCAGGATGAGCTCGCGGATGAGGCGGTCGCGATCGGTTGTCGGCAGTGCCCGGCCGAGCGGTAGACGGCCATCCCGCAGAGACGCCAGATACTCGCCCCAGCCGTCGACGTTCTGGAAGTGGACTCCGCTGAGGTGGGAGAAGGAGGCGACCCCGGTGCCCAGCATGTCGCAACCGTCCCAGACCGCGTCGCGGTAGACGAAATGGGTGGTCTCGAGCGACCGCACCATCGTGTAGGCGGAAGAGACCTCGTAGCCGACCTTGGCCAGCTCCTCGAAGGCGTAGTCCTGCCAGGCGCGTTTGGTCTCCCAAGTCGCGAGCTCGGTGTCGAAGGTGCCGTCGAGAATGCGACCGGAGTAGCGCGTGTTGAAGGGCAGTTCCATCTGGTAGATGGTCACGCTATCGGCCATCATGTCGACGGTCTTGGCGACGGTTTCGCGCCAGGTCTCCCAGCGTTCGCCGACCATGCCGGCGATGAGGTCGATGTTGAGCTGCTCGAAGCCCGCCGCCTCGATCCACGGCATGCAGCGCCCGATCTCCTTCGACAAGTGCGCGCGCCCGTTCTCGCGCAGGATCTCGTCGTCGAAGTTCTCTATCCCCAGGCTGAGCCGGGTCACGCCGATGTCCTTGATGGCGTGCACCTTGGTCTCCGTGAGGGTCCCCGGCTCGCACTCGAACGAGACTTCCTCGACGCCGGTCCAGGGGATTGCCGCCTGGGCCCGGTCGACCAGCGCCTGCAGGTGAGAGGCGCGGATGAAGGACGGCGTGCCGCCGCCGAAGTAGACGAACTTCGGCCGCCGGCCGGCGATCGCCGGCATCGTGGCGTAGAGCTCGATTTCGCGGCCCAGGGCGTCGACGTAGGAGCCGATCTCGCTCGAGTTCTTGTCGGTGAAGACCCGGAAGTAGCAGAACTTGCAGCGTTTGCGGCAGAACGGGATGTGCAGGTAGATCCCGAAGTCGGCCTGCGGGTGTGGCGGCGCCGCCAACACTCGATCGATCGCCGGCATGTGCTCCTCGTCCCAGAAAGAGAAGGGCGGGTAGTTGGAAACGAAAACGCTACCGACCTCGGTGTCGAGGGTCATAGCGCCTGTGGTGGCGGGCTCGGGTTTGGTCATTGGGTGTTCATACGTGCGAAAGCGAAGACAGTTCCGTCGAGAGTCGTCAGGACGAGCTTACCCTCTGCGACGGCCGGCGAGCTGGCGATGTCCTCGCCGGTCTCGAAACGCCAGCGCTCGGTGCCTGTTTCCAGCGCCAGCGCCAGCAGATCTCCCGACCGGTCGGCGACGTAGACCAGATCGCCCGAGATCACGGGCGAGGCGTCGATTCGTGCCCGCATGGTGAACGTCCACAGGCTCTCGCCGGTTGCGGGGTCGAGAGCGTGGACCAGCTTGTCGCGCCCGCCGATCACCACCACCGCGTCGTTCGCCGCCGCCGAAGCGTAGAACGGGAACTCACGAGACGGGTGGCGGTAGCGCCAGAGAATTTTACCGGCCACCAGGTCTACCGCCAGAACCTCGCTATCGAAGCTGCCGACGAAAGCACGTCCGCCATGGAGCGCCGGGCTGGCGGCGACGTAGCCGGCGAGCTCCACCTTCAGGCTCTCGGTGCCGTCTGAGACGCGAACCCCTCTAAGATAGCCGTCGCAGCCAGCGACGTAGGCGACGCCGTCAGCGATGGCCGGGCTGGCGTGAACATACGAGTCGGTCTCCACCCGCCATGCCAGGGTGCCGTCGCTTGCGCGGACGGCGTAGAGGAACTGGTCGTAGGATCCGAAGAGGATGAGGTCGCCGGCGCGGTTGGCCGAAGAGATGATCTCGCCGTCGGTCTGGAAGACCCAGAGCCGCTCTCCCAAAGCCGCGTCGACGGCATGGAAGACACCGTCCGCGTCGCCGAAGTAGACCTTGCCCGCGAACACCGACGGCGAGGACTTGATCTCGGCCCCCGCGTCGTAGCTCCAGCGCAGCTCACCGGTGTCGAGCTCGAGGGCGCGCAGAACGCCGTCCAGGCCGGCGACGTAGACCCTGCCGGCGGCGATGGCGGCGCTCGACTCCGAGCCCTCCTCGATGGAGAAGGTCCAGGCCACCTCCAGCGGCGGCTCGAGGACTGTGGTCGCGACCCCGGACAGCGCGCTGTCGCCCCGGAACGAGCTCCACTCGGCGGCTGCGAGCTGGGCGGAGAAGAAGGTGAGCGCCACGACGAGCGCCCTGCGCGACCGTGGGGAGCAACGCCGCGGGCTGCTAGAGCGCACCGGCATAGATCTCTTCGAACGCGTTCTGGTCGACGGGTCGCGGGTTGAAGTTCGCGGTTCTCTCGTCGCATGCGGCCGCGGCCAACGAAGGAAGGTTTGGCGCCTCGATCCCGAAAGCCCCTAGCTGCGTCGGCAATCCGGTCCGGCGCCGGATCTCCTCGATTCGGTCGGCTAGCCCGGCGCCAGCGCCATCGGGCCAGAGCTCGCCGTAGAGGGCGTTGACCGCCGTCGTGTTGAAGCGAATGACGCTCGGCAGCATGAGTCCGATCGCCTCGCCGTGGGCCACGTCTTGACTTGCCGTCAGCGCGTTGGCCGCGGCGTGAGCGGCGCCGAGCATCGAGCCCTCGATCGCCGCGCCGGCGAGGTGGGCGCCGAGCAGCGCCCGACTGGCGACCTCGGTCGATGCAGGCGGCTGAGCCGCGGCTTCCACCACGGGCTCCAGCAGGCGAAAGGCCCGGCGCGACAACGACGCCGAAGCGGGCGTCCGAACTGGCGTCACGTAGCTCTCCAACGCGTGCGACAGGGCGTCCATTCCGGTGGCTGCGGCGACGCGCCGGGGGATCGTAGCCAGCAGTGCGGGGTCGAGGATCACGACGCGGAAGCGCGCCTTCGGGTCGCCACAGGCCATCTTGCGATGTGTCTCGGCCTGCGAGATCAGGGCATACGACTGCGCGTCGCTGCCGGTGCCGGCGGTCGTCGGCACCGCAATCGACGGCAACATCTCCCGCGTCGCCTTGCCGAAGCCCCAGTAGTCCTCCATGCGCCCACCGTTGGTGAGCAGGAAATTCACCGCTTTGGCTGTGTCCATGGCACTGCCCCCACCCACTGCGGCAATCAGGTCAAACTTTTCCTCCTCCAGCCGCGAGGCAGCTTCTTCCACCGAGCGACTGGTCGGGTTTTCCCGAACCTGATCGAAGACCAGAGCTTCCATCTTTGACTCCCGCAGCGAAGCCAGAGCGCACTCCAGATGCCCGGCCTCTCGGATCGCTGGATCTGCCACCAGCAGTATCCTGCCGGCTCCCATCTCCCGGGCAAGCGGACCGATCTTGGACAGAGATCGTGGTCCAAAAACGAGCCGCTGGCCCAGATCCGCGGAAAAACCTGACAGACCGTTTTCCGGTAGGGGAGCCGAGGATTGGAGTGATTTGTGTAGGGAATTCATGGCAAGCAGTTAGGATTCGAGACATTTTAGCAAAATCGGAGGGTTATTAGTTCCCGGTTACCGG
>JAPUJD010000254.1 GCA_027296385.1 Acidobacteriota bacterium
TAAAGACCCGAGCCGACTATAGCAGTGGCGCTCTCTCCCGCGGCTAGGGGCTTGCTGAAGAACCCTCGCGGGTCGCCCTTCGGGTTACGGCGGCGTGGCCGCCGCAGCGTCGTTGCCGCGCCTCGACGATGCGATGGCATCGCCAGCGTCGCGACGCCGAGCTGCGATTGCCACGGCGCTCGTAACGCGGCCCACGAGGGTTCTTCAGCAAGCCCTTAGTGCTGTCGCAGTAGAACCGGGGTGAGGAAAGCATTCAGAATGCCTTTGTTGATCGCTACTTAGTTTGACGCTCCCGATGACTGGCCTGTAGACTCGCCTGTCATGGCTGTGGGTCCTACGACTTCCGAGAAAGGTGGGCATCGCCTCGGCGACCTCCTGGTCGAGGCCAGGAAGGTCACGCCCAAGCAGCTGCAGGAAGGCCTCGACGCCCAGCGCCACGACGGTGGACGCCTGGGTACCCACCTCGTGCGCCTCGGATTCATGACCGACGCCGACCTCGTCGGGTTCCTGTCAGACCGCTACGGAGTACCTGCCGTCGACCTTACCGACCTCGAGATCGAGGACTCCATCATCCAGCTCGTGCCGGCCGAGGTGTCGCGTAAGTACACCGTGCTGCCGGTGGCCAAGACCGGCGCCAAGCTGACCATCGCCATGGCGGACCCAACCAACGTCTTCGCCATGGACGACATCAAGTTCATGACCGGCTACACGGTGGAGCCCGTGGTGGCCTCCGACACCGCTCTGCGCGAGGCCATCGATCAACATCACGGCTCGACCCACGCCATCGAGCTGCGCAAGGTCATGGAGGACATCGCGGACTCCGAAGAGACCGACTTCGAGGTTCTGGACGAAGAGGAGGACATCGATCTCCAGGCGCTGGAACAACAGTCCGAGGAGGCGCCGGTCGTGCGTCTCGTCAACATCATCTTGACCGACGCGATCAAGCGCTCCGCCTCGGACATCCACATCGAGACCTACGAGAAGGAATACCGGGTCCGCTACCGCATCGATGGCGTGCTCTACGAGATGATGCGGCCGCCGATGAAGCTCAAGGAGGCGATCACCAGCCGCCTCAAGATCATGGCGAAGCTCGACATCGCCGAGAAGAGGCTGCCGCAAGACGGTCGCATCAAGATCAAGACCCGCAGTCAGGGCAAGGTCAAAGACCTCGACTTTCGTGTGTCGACCCTGCCGACGATCTTCGGCGAGAAGATCGTCATGCGCCTGCTCGACAAAGACCAGTTGATGCTCGACATGCTGAAGCTCGGCTTCGAGACCGACTCCCTGCGGCGCTTCGAGCAGGCGATCTTTCGGCCCTACGGCATGGTCCTGGTGACCGGACCGACGGGTTCCGGCAAGACCAACACCCTCTACTCGGCACTGTCGCGGATCAATTCGCCCGAGACGAACATCATGACGGCCGAGGATCCGGTCGAGTTCAACCTCGCCGGCATCAACCAAGTGCAGGTCAAGGAGCAGATCGGCCTCAACTTCGCGGCCGCGATGCGCTCTTTCCTGCGTCAGGATCCGAACATCATCCTTGTCGGTGAGATTCGCGATTTCGAGACCGCGGAGGTGGCGATCAAGGCCGCGATGACCGGCCACCTGGTGCTGTCGACCCTGCATACCAACGACGCCCCGTCTTCGGTCAGCCGGCTCATGAACATGGGGGTCGAGCCCTTCCTAGTGGCCAGCTCCGTGCACCTCGTAGTCGCCCAGCGCCTCATCCGTCTTATCTGTACGGGCTGCAAGGAAGCCCTCAAGGTGCCCTCTCAGAGTCTGGTCAACCTCGGCTTCTCGCCTCAGGAAGCGCAGACCGTGCAACTCTTCAAGGGTCGCGGTTGCGAGCGCTGTTCGGGCACCGGCTACAAGGGGCGTCTCGGCCTCTTTGAGGTCATGGAGGTCGACGACGACATCCGCGATCTCATCCTCTCCGGCGCCAGCGCCTACGAGATCCGCGAGAAGGCGATGGCCAACGAGATGCTGTCGCTACGCCAAAGCGGCCTGCAGAAGATCCGCGACGGTCTGACGACCATCGAAGAAGTGGTGCGCGAGTCCGTCGGCGACGCCTAGTCCCGCCGGTTCTCCGGCACGGTGATCGACCAGCTGATGGTGTCGCCCGACTCGATCGAGCGTTGCGGCACGCGGACGAGGCTGGCCACCTTGTAGGATCGTGGCTCAGATGAAAGTGCTCGCGATCGGCCAGGACGAAGTCCGTCGGCTGCTGCCGATGGGCGAATGTATCGAGGTGATGGCGGAGGCACTCGCAGCGCTCGGCAGCGGCGATGGCCTCAACCCACTGCGCTCTCTTCTCTTCCTGCCCGACAGGACCGGCTTGCTGGGCATGATGCCGAGCTATCTCGGGACGCCGGCGGCGATCGGCATCAAGGTCGTGACCGTCTTCCCGGGCAACCACGGAACGCCGTTCGACTCGCATCAGGGCGCGGTGCTGCTCTTCGAGGTCGACCACGGCTCCCTCCTGGCGGTGGTCGAAGCGAGCGAGATCACCGCCATCCGTACGGCGGCCGTCTCCGGCCTGGCGACCCGACTGCTGGCCCGCGAGGAGGCCAGCTCCCTGGCTCTTCTCGGCAGCGGCGTACAGGCTCGGACCCATCTGGAAGCGATGCTGGCCGTCCGCCCGGTTTCCGAGGTGCGAGTCTGGAGCCGTTCGCGCGAGCATGCCGAGGCCTTCGCGGCGACGGCGGCGGCCCGTCATGGAATCGGAGTGACCGCAGTCGCCTCGGCCCAAGAAGCGGTGTCGCCCGCCGATCTCGTCTGCACGACCACCGCCGCCGCCGAGCCGATCCTCGCCGGCGAGTGGCTGGCAGCCGGGACCCACGTCAACGCCGTCGGCTCGAGCATCCCCACCGCTCGCGAGCTCGACAGCGCAGCGGTGGTCCGCTCCCGGCTGTTCGTGGACCGCCGCGAGTCGACCCTCAACGAGGCGGGTGACTTCCTATTCCCGCAGGCCGAAGGCGCGATCGACGAGAACCACATCCAGGCGGAGATCGGCGAGCTCCTGCTGGGCCAGCATAGCGGACGGAGCTCGCCAGATGAGATCACCCTCTTCAAATCCCTTGGGCTCGCGGTGGAGGACCTCGCTGCGGCCCACTACGTCTATCGCCAGGCGCTGGCGACCGGTGCCGGCACGCCCGTCCCCTTCACCGTCGACCTCGGAGACTCGCGGCCGTAGTGACGGACCCGGTCCCCAGACCTTCTCTGGAGGAGATCCGGCAAGCAGCGGACCGCCTGCGCGGCACCGTCGTGCGCACCCCGCTGGTCAAGCTCGACGTCGCTGACGGTTCGGGCGAGATCTACCTCAAGCTCGAGAACCTCCAGCCGATCGGGTCGTTCAAGGTCCGCGGCGCAGGCAACGCGATGGCGCTGGCCGACCCGGCCACCCTGTCACGCGGTGTCTACACCGCGAGCGCCGGCAACATGGCCCAGGGCGTTGCCTGGCACGCGCGGCAGTTGGGAGTGGCCTGTACGGTGGTCGTCCCCGACGACGCCCCGGCAACCAAGCTCGCCGCCATCGAAAGGCTGGGCGCTCAGGTGTTGAAGGTGCCGTTCGACCGCTGGTGGCGAGTGCTCGTCGAGCATCGCTATCCCGGCCTCGAAGGGCACTTCATCCATCCGGTCAGCGACCCGGCCGTAGTCGCCGGCAACGGCACCGCCGGGCTCGAGATCGTGGAGGACCTGGAAGACGTGGCGACCATCGTCGTGCCCTTCGGCGGCGGAGGTTTGGCCTGCGGTATCGCCGCCGCCGCCCGCGCCCTGCGGCCCGAGATCCGCGTCATCGCAGCCGAGGTTTCGACTGCAGCGCCACTTGCTGCGTCGCTGGCTGCCGGGGCGCCGACTCCGATCGATCGCCAAGCGAGCTTCGTCGACGGCATCGGCGGCAAGACCGTGTTGCACGAGATGTGGCCGCTGGTCCGGGAGCTCCTGGCCGGCTCGATCGTCTCCACACCCGAGGCGATCGCCGCTGCCGTCGGTCTGCTGGTAGAGAGAAACCGAGTGGTGGCCGAGGGTGCGGGAGCCGCCGGTGTAGCCGCCGCGCTCGGCAACGACCTGGGGCCCGGGAAGGTCGTCTGTTTGGTTTCAGGCGGCAACATCGACGCCGCCACGCTCGCTGCGATCCTCGCCGGCGAGCTTCCGGGCGGATCTTGATAGCGTGGCGCCGGTAGGAGCAGGGCTGTGGCACAATCGCCTCCGGTGAATCACAACCTGGTCAAGGCTCTGCTTGTGGCCCTTGCCGTCTTCGGTCTGGTGGCTGCCCTGGCCGCCGAGAAGACCGCGGTGCCCGACAAGCTCGCCGAGAAGGTCGCGGCACCGGAGAAGGACGCCCAGGCTGCCACCTATCGCGCGGGCGCCGATTGGGAGGCATTCCTGGGCTCCGGCGGCGACTCGAAGTCGACCGAAACCGGGATCCTG
>JAPUJD010000255.1 GCA_027296385.1 Acidobacteriota bacterium
CGGGTGCGCGATAACGGTCATTCGGCAATGGCCGAGCGCTCGGCTGTCCCTCCTTTTTATCTCATCCGGGCTACCAACGGATCCTTCGCCGCCGGCGGCGATGCGCTTTTCACCGCGGAAGGAGGCAAGGTGTTTTCAGGGAAACGGCGTTTGGATGTGTCTGCCTGCCATCGGCAAGGCTCTCGGCGCAGCAGGAAGTGCCGGCGAGCCTTGGCGATCCCGGTGGCGTCTTCATCGCCAGACGAGAACCCTCGAACGGAACCGAGCTGTGTTCAGGCCGCGTGTCGCTCGTACCGGTGATGGAGCCCGCCGACCTCTGAAAATGCCACTGTTCAATGGGTCTGCATCGGTATTTGAAACGGCGAACCGCGTCCGTCGGAATACGGCACAACTACACTTCTGGTGCTTTCGCAGGGTGCATCCCGACAGGGCTGGATGGTCGGGCGGGCAGCGAATGTGGCTGCGACCAGTGCTACAAACGCTCAGTGGGTGGTGAAGCCGCTCACGTCCGTCTTGCCCGACGAGCCGGGCACCTCGACCGCATCAGACTCATCCCATTCGATCGGCACCGGCGTCAACGTCAACGCCTGGGCGACGACTTCGTCCACCGACGTGACGGCGATGATCTCGAGCGCCCGTTTGACGTTGTCGGGGATCTCCGCGAGGTCCTTTTCGTTCTCCTTTGGGATCAACACCTTGGTGATGCCGCCCCGCAGCGCCGCCAAGAGCATCTCCTTCAGCCCGTCGATCGGCAGCACCCGCCCGCGCAGCGTGATCTCGCCGGTCATGGCGATCTCCTTGCGCACAGGGATGAGGGTCAGCGCCGAGACGATCGATGCGCACATGGCCACTCCCGCCGACGATCCGTCCTTGGGCGTCGCGCCCTCCGGCAAATGGACGTGGATGTCCCGCTTCTCGAACAACGTCGGCACGATGCCGAATTCGGTGGACCGCGAGCGCACGTAACTGTGCGCGGCCTGCACCGATTCCTGCATTACGTCGCTAAGATTACCGGTATGGGTGACGTTCCCTTTGCCGGGCACGATGACCGCCTCGACCGACAACAGCTCGCCGCCGACCTCTGTCCAGGCGAGTCCCGTGCTGACGCCGACCAGGTCCTCCTGCTCGATCTCGCCGAAGCGGAAGCGCCGCACGCCCGCCCACTTTTCGAGGTTGCGGCGGGTGATGCGCACCGATTTGCGCTTGGACATCAGCACGTCCTTGACCGCCTTGCGCGCGAGGCTGGCGATCTCGCGCTCGAGATTGCGGACGCCGGCCTCGCGGGTGTAGTACCGGATGAGGTCGCGCAACGCGTCGTCGGAGATCGACCACTCGCCCTTCTTCAGGCCGTGCGACTTGAGCTGCTTGGGGATCAGGTGGCGCTTGGCGATCCCCACCTTCTCGGCCTCGGTGTAGCCGGCCAGCCGGATGATCTCCATCCGGTCCATCAGCGGCTGCGGCATCCGCAGCGTATTCGCCGTGGTCACGAACATGACGTCGGAGAGGTCGTAATCGACCTCGAGGAAGTGGTCGTTGAAGGTGTTGTTCTGCTCGGGATCCAGCACGTCCAAAAGCGCCGAAGACGGATCGCCGCGCCAGTCGGCGCCCAGCTTGTCCACCTCGTCCAACAGGAACAACGGGTTCGACGTCTTGGCCTTCTTCATGCCCTGGATGATCTTGCCGGGCATCGAGCCGATATAGGTGCGTCGGTGACCGCGAATCTCCGCCTCGTCGCGCACGCCGCCGAGCGACATGCGCACGAAGTTGCGGCCCGTCGCGCGGGCGATCGACTTGCCGAGCGAGGTCTTGCCGACCCCCGCCGGCCCCACCAGGCACAAGATCGGTCCCTTGACCTTGCGCACCCGCTGCTGCACGGCGAGGTATTCGACGATGCGCTCCTTGACCTTCTCGAGCCCATAGTGGTCTTCGTCGAGGACGCGCTGGGCGAGCCGCAGATCGCGCTTCACGCGCGAGCGCTTGTGCCACGGGATGGTGAGCAGCCAGTCGAGGTAGTTGCGCACCACCGTGGTCTCCGGCGACATCGGGCTCATCGAGCGCAGCTTCTTGAGCTCCTGCAGCGCTTTCTCGCGCGCCTCCTTCGACAGCTTGGTGGTGTTGATCTTCTCCTCGAGCTCGCCGGCCTCGTCACGGCCGTCCTCGGTCTCGCCGAGCTCCTTCTGGATCGCCTTGAACTGCTCGTTCAGGTAGTACTCTCGATTGCTCTTCTCCATCCGGCGCCCGACCCGGTTGCGGATGCGCTTTGCGACCTGGAGGACGCCAATCTCGGATTCCATGAACCCGTAGGCGCGCTCGAGCCGTTCGCTGGTCGTCATGATCTCGAGAAGCTCCTGCTTCTCAGAGATCTTGAGAGCCAAGTGCGAGGCTACGGTGTCGGCGAGCTTCGATGGATCCTCGATCTGGTTGAGAGAGACCAGAATCTCGGGCGGTATTTTCTTGTTGAGCTTGATGTATTGCTCGAACTGGGAGATGACGGAACGCGACAGAGCCTCGAGCTCCTTCGTGTCTTGGATTTCCTCCTCGATGATCTCGGCGTTGGCCTGAAAGAAGT
>JAPUJD010000256.1 GCA_027296385.1 Acidobacteriota bacterium
TCGGGGTAACAGGCTGGTGAATCTCACCTTCTCGCCGTCGATGAAGGTCTCGGTGACGCCGCGGACCACGCCGTTGATCGCCACGGCGAGGCTGGTGGGGGACTCCTCCGGCGGCACGATGAGTCGGCCGGTCAGGTGCACCGGTTGATAGGTAGCCGACGGGTCGACGGTAGCGTACTCGTCGGCTCGATCGAGCTCGACGAAAGGTCTCGCCGGCGGCCTCTCGGCACCACGGAGCTCGCTGGCAGGCCGGCCGAGGAGCTCACGGAAGCGGCCGATCTCGAACAAGCTCTTCCAGTCGCCGGTCCCGAGCCGTACCGCGGTCCGAGCCACCACGGACCCGCGCTCTCGCAGGCGAGTCGTCTCGTACTCCTCGGCCCAGCCCGCGCTCGAGCCGTGACGGCCGCTGTGGTAGACGGTCTTGGTGGTACCGCGGCGGGCGGCCTTGGCCAGATCGACTCCGCGAACGGACTTCGGAGTCGAGACGCCGAATGCTTCCAGGACGGTCGGCAGCACATCGATGGTCTCCACGTTGGAATCATCGATCTCGCCCCTGACCTGGCCTGGGTACTTGATGAAGAGCGGCACGTTGACGATCTCGACGAAGTTCTGCGCCGTCAGGCTGCGCCGCAAGCCCGGCGGCCCGAAGGCGGTACCGTGATCCGACGTGATGACGAGCAGGGTATCGCGCCAGAGGCCGAGGCTCTGCAGTCTCTGTCGCAGCCGCCCGAGCAGGGTGTCGACCCAACCGACCTGGAGGAGGTGACGCTGCTGGGCCTGGGTCACCTCCCACTGTGTGCCGCGCCACCGTTGATTGACCAGTCCGTGAGGTGCTCGTTGACGGGTGCGGTAGACGGTGCCGTCGGGCAGCCGGTTCCACGGCAGGTGGGGGGCCATGAGGTGAACGTAGTGCAAGGCCGGCGGTGGAAAGGCGCGTATGGATTCGAGAAACTCGTCAAAGGCCAGGGCTACGTCCTGGTCGTAGCCGTGGTGATTCCGCTTGGCTACCGGCTCGTCGTCGTGCCAGAAGTTCCTCCAGCTCTCGCCGATGACCGGCAAGTGTTCGCGCCAGCCACGAGGAGCGATCAAGTGCAAGTAGACCGCCGCCGAGTCGCGGGCCATCCCCAGCACTCGTGTTCTTCGGGGCAGGATACGGGCTCGACCCGAGCATAGCTTCTGGGGGCAAAGTCTGCTGAGCGTTTCGATTACGTTGAGGTTGACCCGCCGGCCCAGGAGCGTGAAGAGGTTCTTCTTGTAGTCGGCCCACACCGGTTGCAGAACTTTGCGCGGGGGGGGGTAGCGCCCCCTCAAGATGGCCGGAACCGCGTAGGCGGTCGCCTGCGAGACGGTCGTCGCGTTGCGGTACCAGGTCGCCGTGTCGGCGAGCGCCGCGAAATTCGGGAAACGGCCGGCGTCGATCATTTCGTCCTCGTTCATGAGCGAGACCAATGGGAGCTCGTCGAGCACGATCAGCACTGCCGAGATCGGGCGCAGCGGCTCCGCCGCCGGTCGCGGGCGGCCGCCGCCAGCCGGCCCGACGACCCCGATTTTGCGGGCCGGTGAGGCGAAGAGGAAAAGTAGCGGGAAGACGAAGCCGGCGAGGCCGAGCCAGCCGGCGAATCGCCGTGCCGGCGCCGAGCCGTAGAGAAGCAGCGCGCCGAGCCCGCCGATCACTACCGCCAAGAGGGCCGCCACGGCGCCGGGCAGCAGCAGATCGTGCAGCCTCTGGGCGGCGAGGAGCGCCGCCAGCGCCGCCCACAGTCCCACCACGAGGGGCGAGCCCAGAACGCCTCCGATGCGCCGGACAAAGTAGACCAGGAGCGCCAGCAGTGCCGGTCCGACCGCGCTCACGAGCAGTGCGAAGAGCACGAGGTCGCCGAAGTCGGCGCGATGGGCGACGAAGAACGCCGTGTTGCGACCGAGCAGATCGAACAGTGGCTGGGCCACGGCGACTCCCCAGAGGCCGAGCAGCACGAGGAGCGCCTCGCGGGCGCGGCCGGGCGCTCGTTGGGGCAGTGGTTGCCGGTGAGCAGTCACGGAGGAGTGGGTGCTAGGGTGTGAGGGGACGATCGATCATGGACTCCGCGACACTAGCCGTTCTGCTCGAGCTCAACCGCCGTTTCTACGGCGAGCACGCGCTGGAGTTTAGCGCCACCCGGCAGCAGCCGTGGCAAGGATGGCGGCACCTCCTCCAGCGTTTCGAAGGCGAGCGCGCAGAGCTGTCTATTCTAGACCTAGGCTGTGGCAACGCGAGATTCGCTTCGGCCTGCGATCGTCAGCTCGTTTGTGCTTGGCGCTACCTTGGCATCGACGGATCTAAGGGCCTGATCGAAGAGGCGCGAGGGCGGCTCGAGAATCTGGGGTCGGTGGGTTTCGAGCTCAAGGCTGCAGACCTCTTCGAGTCTAAGACCTTCCCCGCGCGGTCACGCTTCGATCTGGTGACCCTCTTCGGGGTCATGCACCACGTGCCCGGCAAGGAACGGCGCGAGGAACTGCTCTCCCGGGCCGCGGCCTGCGTCGCACCCGACGGCTTGCTGGCCGTCTCTTTCTGGCAGCTCGGGGACTCGCCGCAGTTGATGGAAAGGACCGTCAAGCCCACGGCGGTCGGCCTCGAGGCTGGAGCCCTGTCGGCGCAGGATCATTTGCTGAGCTGGGGTGACGGTGGGGCCGTGCGCTACTGCCGTCACTGCGACCTGGAAGAAGCGGCGGGTCTGGTCGCGGCGACGACGGCCCTGACCTCGCTCGAGACCTACCGAGCGGACGGGAGGGGCGGCGGCATGAACCTCTACTGGCTGCTGGCTAACCCGCCTGCTGCCGCCGCAGGTGTTGGTCGATCATGACGGCCGCGATATTGCCGGTCCCTACGGCCACCGACACCTGTTGCGTCATCGGGCGCAGGTCTCCGGCCACCCAGACGCCCTGGACGTTGGTGTCACCGCGCTGCGACTTGGGCTGAGCGTGATGGCCGGTCGCGGCAATCTCGATGCCGAGCCGCTCGGCCAGGTCCGTCCTGCCCACCGTCGGGCTCGAGACGAAAAAGGCTTCGGCAGCGACCTGTGACCCATCGCCGAGGACGAGAGCGTCGAGATGGCTGCGGCGACCGACGAGCTTGGCGATCTTTCCCCGCAGGACCGGAATGTCGAGCTGCTCCAAGCGCGCTGCACGCTCGGCGCTCAGCGCGCTGTCGTTGGTGACCAGAAGGCGCATCTGGGCGGCATAGCGTGAGAGTCCGATGGCCATGCCGGCGGCGCCGTCGGCCGAATCGGTGCCGATGACCACCGTCGAGAGATCCTTGATCATCGGCGCTTCGCAGTCCGGGCAGTAATAGAGGTTACCCTTGCCGGCGTACTTGAAGCACTGCCGGTAATCGCCATCGACGGTCGGGTGATAGCGGGCCACCCCGGTCGCCAGAAGCACGGTGCGGGTCCGCCAGGTCTCGCCGTCCTCGCCGACGAGAGTGAAGTCGCCCTCCTGGCCGTGCACGTCGACCACGCTGGCGCGCAGGAATTCGCCCCCGAGCTCCTCGACCTGAGAACGCATTTGACGCTGGAGATCGATGCCGCGCACGCTCGGCAAGCCTGGCACGTTGTAGAGTTTCTCGAGAGTAAAGAAGAGCGGGCCCGTACGCCGATCGATGACGAGTACGGGCCGGTCGTGCCAAGCGAGATGGAGTGCTGCCGCGAGTCCTGCCGGGCCCCCGCCGACGATGACGGTGTCGTACATGGCGCCGGGAGTATAGCTACTACTCCTGCTGTTAGCCTCCAGAGGATGCATACTCGACTCTTCGGATTCATCGTCATTCCGGCCAACGGCCCCCGGCTTCGGCTGCGCACGATCATCTACCTAGTCATCGTCGGGTGCGCCGGGCCCGTCGGCTTGGCCCTGTCGCAGACTCCCGGGCCGACTCCCGTCCGGCAGTCGGCGGTCCAGGATTTCGCCGACGCGCTGCTCGAGGGGCCGAGCGGGCGTGGGAGAGGGCTCGATGTCGCGGCGGCGTTCATCTCGGGCTCCGAGATCGAAGATGCCGAAGGCCGGATCGAAGTGGCCCTCGACGTGGTGGTCCGGCTCGAGCCGGGCTGGGGCGAAGGGCGTGAGCTGCGGGTGACTCTGGTGGCTTACAACCTCGAGGACGAACCTCTGATCCTGGAAGAGACGGTCGCGTTGCCGGCTCCGGCCGGCGCCGCGTTATGGGTCTACCGCCGCAACGTGCTCCTGCGCGAGGAGTTCCTAGAGGCCGTGCTCGTCGTCGAGGACCTCGTCGGCGGGCGCCGCGGTGGTGCCCGAGTGGGCTACGGTTCGCCGATCGCACCTGCGCCGACGGCGCCGACGAGCTTGCAGGGTGGCGTCATTGTCGACGATCGCGGGACGGCGCTGCCCAATACGATTGTACCGAGCACCCCCAGATCCGCGCTGCTTCGCCTGGTGCCGCCGCGCGGCCACTCGCACAGCGGCAAGATCAAGATCCGGACGCTACTGACGAGCGACGAGGTCGACCGCGTCGAGTTCCTGCTCGACGGCCAGCGGGTGGCCCTCGACGAGCGCGAGCCGTTCACCCTCGAGATCGATCTGGGAGGCGCTCCCGAGGCCCACGAGGTGGTGGCCATCGCCATGTCCGCCGGTGGGCGCGAGATCGGACGCGATCGCTTGTTGCTCAATTCCCGGCTCGAGCTCTTCGACGTGCGCATGGTGCTCTCACCCACCCCTGGTGGGGGAGATGGGCTGCGTCTCGAAGCCGCGGTCACCGTGCCCCGTGACACCGAGCTCGACCGAGTGGAGTTCTATCGCAGCACGCAGCTCCTGGAGACGCAGCGCAGCCCACCGTTTGCGGCGACCGTGCAAAGTGCGACTCTCGGACCGGACGACTATCTTCGAGTGGTGGCCTATCTGACCGACGGCTCGAGTCTGGACGACGTGCGGCTGGTGGGCGAGGCCGCGGCGGGCGAGCGGATCGAAGTCAACCTGGTGCAAGTCTTCGCCGTCGCCAGCGACCGCCGGGGCGAGCCGCTGACGGATCTCGAGGCGGAGGACTTCGAGGTCCGTCTCGGCAAGCAGCGGGTCGAGATCGAGCGCTTCGAACTCGCCGTGGACATCCCGCTGACGCTCGGCCTGGTGTTCGACACTTCCGGCAGCATGTACAGCCTGATGCCGGATGCCAAGCAGGCCGGCGCCAGGTTTCTCGCCTCGATCGTGCGTGAACAGGACCGGGCCTTTCTCGTCGACTTCGATACCCGACCGCGGCTGGCGCACCCCCTGACCTCGGACCTGGGATCCCTGCTGCGGCGTTTCGGCCAGCTCGAGGCAAAGGGCAGGACGGCGCTCTACGACGCCGTGGTCTTTGGGACCTTGCAGTTCGACAGCGCCCCGGGTCGGAGGGCGCTCGTCGTGCTCACCGATGGCGTCCCCTCCGGCGGAGCGTTCGGCGCCCGCCAATGCATCAACCTGGCGGTCGAGCATGCGGT
This sequence comes from Acidobacteriota bacterium, assembly GCA_027296385.1. Lineage (GTDB taxonomy): Bacteria > Acidobacteriota > Thermoanaerobaculia > Multivoradales > JAHEKO01 > CALZKB01. Next base: position 5,460 of record JAPUJD010000256.1, read on the forward strand.
GCCGGTGTACTCGATCGACCTGAGCGGCATTCTCGGAGGCGTTTCCGCCGCCAAGCTGCCCCTGGTGGGTCTGGCCAAGGCAACGGGGGGGCGCGTGCACACCATCGAGGGTAGAGATCGGAGGGGCATGGTCGACTACGAGGCCGTCGGTCGCGCCTTGGAGAAGGCCTACGCCCAAATCGGGCGCGAGCTGCGTAGCCAGTACATCATGGCATTCTCGACTCCGCAGCCGTTGACGGCCGACGAGATCAAGTCGGTGAAGGTGAAGGTTCTTCGCTCCGGGGTCAAAGTGCGGCGGGTCGTCGGTACCGTCATCGGTTGAGCGGTGGCGTACAGTTTGGGGGGTGAGTGGGGGACTCTGCGGCTCAGTTGCCGACGGTCGCGCAGTATCAGTCCGGCGCCGAGCGCGATCGCCAAGGTCGCAAGGCGTCCGCATCGTCGATTCAGAACTGTGCGTTCTCGAAGTAGTTGAGGAGTTGGTACGCGTCTGTCTGAAGCCTCGTCGTGCGGGTAGAACTCTGTCGCGCTGCACTGAGGGGTCTCCGGCTCGACTCCGAGGTGCCCGGGGAGCCGCGACGATAGCATGAGGGCCTTCGAACGAGACCGGGGTGGGTGCGAGAAAAAGTGACAGCGACGATAGACAAGGCGGTGATTCTGGCGGCCGGTTCCGGCTCCAGGATGCGACGGGCGGCGGGAGGCGCGGAGCTCACCGCCGAACAGCGTCGGGCGGCGGATGCCGGTCTCAAGGGCCTGATGCCCTTCGGGCGGCGGCGGTTCCTCGATTTCGTGATCGAAGCGCTGGCCAACTCCGGTATCCAGCGGGTCTGCCTGGTCGTCGGGCCGCGCAGCGAAGCCCTCGATCGTTATGTCGTAGACCGGAGCGGGTGCGCCGCTGCTCTCTTCCGTGTCGTCCAGGTGAAGCCGCTCGGGACCGCCGACGCGGTACTCTGCGCACGCTCGTTCACCGGCGACGATTGCTTCCTGGTGCTCAGCAGCGACAACTACTACCCGCCAGAGGCGCTGACGTGCCTCGGTGATCTCGACGGTCCCGGACTGTTGGCGGTCGAGAGGATGGCGGTGGCGAGCGATCCGGCGACCAATCTGACCGAGGAGAGGTTGGCTGCCTTCGCCATGCTCGAGCTCGACGACGAGGGCTGCCTTCGGGGCATCTTCGAGAAGCCGACCATCGAGCGGTACCGTCAGCGGCCAGATCCGCTCTGGCTCAGCGTCAACTGCTGGCGCTTCGGGCCCTCGATCCATGGGCACTGTGCGGCAGTCGAGCCGTCGCGGCGCGGCGAGCTCGAGCTGCCGACGGCGGCCCGCGCCGCGATCGAGGCCGGTGAGCGGATCCGGGTGGTACCCACCACCAGCGTGCTGGACCTGTCGAGTCGGGGCGACGTGCCGCTCGTGGGCCGGCTCTTGGGGGAGGGCGGTTTGCGTGGCTGAGTGGGCGCCGCTCGCTGACTGGTTGGGTGCGCCAGCTGGTTTGCGCTCGCTGGCGGGTGTGCTGGCCGAGTCGGGAGTCGAGCGCGAGCGTCCCGTGGCCGCCCTGTTGGTGCCCGGACGCCTCGAGCTCTTTGGCAAGCACACCGACTACGCCGGTGGGCGCAGCCTGCTCGCCGCGCTACCGCGCGGTCTCACCCTGCTGGTGGCGCGCCGGCAGGACCCGCGAGTGCTGTGGCGCGATCGGGGCCGGGGCGTCGAGGCAAGCTTCGCCATTGCTCAGGCCGAGCCCCGCCCCGGGCATTGGTCGAACTACGCGCGGACCGTAGCGCGCCGGGCGGTGGCGGACTTCGGCGCCTGCCGGTACGGCCTCGATGTCGCCATGGCGAGCAACCTGCCTCCGGCGGCCGGTCTCAGCAGCTCGAGCGCCATGATCGTGGCGGCTTTCCTGGCACTCGACGCGGTGAACGAACTGCGCCGGCGGCCTGCCGGGGAGCGGATGATCGGTCGCCCGGAGGAATTGGCCGGGTACCTAGGGGCAGTAGAGGCCGGGGCCTCCTTCGGCGATCTCGGCCCTGGCGAGGGAGTGGGGACTCTCGGTGGCAGCGAGGACCACGCGGCGATCATCTGTTCGCGGCGGGGCTCCCTGCGGCAGTATCGCTTCGGGCCCCTCGCGTTCGAGGGCGAGACGGAGCTTCCGCGCCACTGGCGGCTGATCGTTGCCACGAGTGGCGTGCACGCCAAGAAGACCGGCGGGGCTCGCGAGCGCTTCAATCACCTCGCCGAGATGTCTCGGCTGGCGGCGGCAGCCTGGCGCCGGTCGACCGGCGGCGACGAACGGCATCTGGGTGATGCCCTGGCCGCCGCCGGCTCGGCCGAGGTTTTACTGGCGGCGATCCGCGATGAGTCGAGCGGCGCCGGGCTCGCGGAGGCGGTGCGCCGCGTGCGCCAGTTCGCCGTCGAAAGCGAGGAGCTCGTCCCGGCGGCGACTGCGGCGCTCGAGACTGCTGACAGGTACGCTCTCGGCGGGGCCGCGGCTCGTTCTCAGGAGCTGGCGCAGACCCATCTGGGCAATCAGGTGCCCGAGACCTCGGCGCTGACCGCGCTGGCGCGCGAGTGCGGGGCGCTGGCAGCGTCTGCCTTCGGGGGCGGGTTCGGCGGAGCCGTGTGGGCCATTGCCAAGGCCCGTGAGGAGGAGCATTTCCGCGCTCGCTGGCGCATGGCGTACACTGCCGCGTTTCCCGACGCCGCTCGCACGAGCGAGTTCTTCGCCGCGGAGCCGTCGGCCGGCGCTCGCTGGCTGACGCCCCAGAAGAGAACGGAGCGAGAGTGATTCTGCAGGGCATCGATCTGACCGTCATTGCCGCCTATTTCCTCTTGACCCTGGTGATCGGTGCTTGGAGCGCCCGCCGGGCTGGGCGCAACGCGGGCGAGTTCTTCCTCTCCGGCCGCTCGATGCCGTGGTGGCTGTTGGGGGTGTCGATGGTCGCCACGACCTTCTCGACCGACACGCCGAACCTCGTGGCCGACATCACCCGCCGCGACGGCGTGGCCGGCAACTGGGTCTGGTGGGCCTTCCTGTTGACCGGGATGCTCACCGTCTTCGTCTACGCCGCGCTCTGGCGGCGCAGTGGCGTGGTGACCGATCTCGAGTTCTACGAGTTGCGCTACAGCGGCCGACCGGCGGCGTTCCTGCGCGGCTTCCGCGCGGTCTATCTCGGGTTGTTCTTCAACGTGATGGTGATGGCAGCAGTGACGCTGGCAGCGATCAAGATCGGCAGTGTTCTGTTCGGGATGTCGCCCCTGGTCACCGTCGCGCTGGCGGGCACGATGACCGTCGCCTTCAGCGCCGCCGGCGGACTGCGGTCGGTCATCCTCACCGACCTCGTGCTCTTCGGCATCGCCATGTTGGGCTCGGTAGTCGCCGCCTGGGTGGCTGTCACTCACCCGGCGGTCGGTGGTCTGAAGGCCTTGATGGCTCACCCGAACGTCGCCGGGCGGCTGGATCTGCTACCGGATTTCGACCAGCCGGACGTAATGATTCCGCTCTTTCTCATGCCGCTGGCCGTGCAGTGGTGGGCGGCTTGGTATCCGGGCTCCGAGCCCGGTGGCGGAGGCTACATCGCGCAGCGCATGCTAGCAGCTCGCACCGAGAAGGACGCCGTTGGCGCTACGATGTTCTTCAACGCCGCCCACTACGCCCTGCGTCCCTGGCCCTGGATCCTGGTCGCCCTCGCCTCACTCGTCGTCTACCCGGATCTGGAGTCGCTACGGCAGGCCTTCCCAGGGGTCGACGCATCGGTGATGGGGCACGACCTCGCCTACCCGGCGATGCTCACCTTCCTGCCCGCCGGCTGGCTCGGCCTGGTCGTGGGCTCGCTCGCGGCGGCCTACATGTCGACCATATCGACCCATCTCAACTGGGGTGCCTCGTACCTGACCCACGACTTCTACCGCCGCTTCGTGCGGCCGGAGGCTGGCGATCGCGAACTGGTGCGGATCGGCCGCATCGCCACGGTCGGTCTCATGATGGCTACGGCGGTGCTGGCCCTGCGGCTGCAGAATGCGCTTCAGGCGTTCCAGATTCTGCTGCAGATCGGGGCTGGCACCGGCCTGCTCTTCATTCTGCGCTGGTTCTGGTGGCGGATCAGCGCCTGGAGCGAGATCGCTGCCATGGCGATCTCCTTCGCCGTGGCGCTGTTCTTCGCCGTGACCGAGCTCGGCCTCTCGGCCTGGCAGGAGTTGTTGATCGGCGTGGTGCTGACCACGTTGGGCTGGCTGGCGGCGACCTGGATGACTCGCCCGACGGACTCCGAGACCTTGCGGCGCTTTGTGTCGAAGGTCGACCCTGGGGGCCCGGGTTGGCGGCGCATTGCCGAGAGTTGCGGCGAGCAGCCGGAGCCGGCGCAGGCGTGGCCGGTCAAGGCCGGGCTGCTTTGCATGGGCCTGGGGTCGGCGGCGATCTATGGCTTTCTCTTCGCGACCGGCAACTGGCTTTATGGGCGCTGGCTGCCGGCTCTCGGCTGGACGCTGGTCGCAGTGACGTCCGTGATTGTGCTGATCCCGGCGTGGCGTAGGCTAGAAGCGACAGGGCTTGGGAGAGACCATGGCTGACGAGACGAGTCGCAGGAATTTTCTCACCAGGATCGCAGGTACCGGCGTGGGACTGATGCTGGCGCGTCGAGCAGGGGCGGCGCGTCGCGGTGGTAGGAGCGCGGGGAACTATCGGCCGCCGGGGGGCTTCGCGGCACCACCGCTGGAGGAAGTGAGTATGGCCTTCGTTGGCGTCGGCCTCCAGGGCGGCAGCCATGTGCACAATTTCATGCAGATTCCGCGGGTCCGGATTCTCGCCATCTGTGACATCGACGGTCCCCGAGCCGCGGAGGTCGGGCATTGGGTGGCGGAGAGCGGGCAGGCGGCGCCGGACCTCTACACCCGTGGCGACGAAGACTTCAGACGGCTCTGTGAGCGCGGCGACATCGATCTGGTCTTCAACTCGACGCCCTGGCGCTGGCACGTGCCGGTATGCCTGGCGGCGATGAGCACGGGCAAGCACGTGGCGGTAGAAGTGCCGGCGGCCTACCGGGTGGAGGATTGCTGGCAGCTCGTGGAGACCGCCGAGCGCACCCGCCGACACTGCGTGATGATGGAGAACTGCAGCTACGGGCGCTCGGAGCTGATGGTGCTGAACATGGTCCGACACGGGCTCTTCGGCGAGTTGCTGCACGGCGAAGGAGCGTACATCCACGATCTGCGCGAGATCAAATTCGGCGACAAAAACGAGGGGCTGTGGCGCCTCGAGCACTCGATCCACCGTAATGGCAACCTGTACCCAACCCACGGGCTGGGCCCGATAGCTCAGTGCATGGACATCAACCGCGGGGACCAATTCGACTACATGGTCTCGATGAGCTCGAACGCCCGTGGTCTGGCTCTGTATGCACGCGAGCATCTGCAGGAAGGGGATTCGCGGCGGCGGGCCTACGCCCTCGGCGACATGAACACCTCGATCATCAAGACCAAGCGCGGTCGCACGATCGTGATGCAACACGATACGACCACGCCGCGCCCCTACAGCCGGATCAACCTGATCCAAGGGACCCGGGGGTGCTACGTGGGGTATCCCGATCGCATCCACATCGAGGGGCGGACCGAAGGAGACGATTGGGAGGACGGCGAGTCCTACAGGGAGGAGTTCGACCATCCCCTGTGGCAGAAACTCGAGCAGGACGCCGAAGGTGCCGGCCATGGCGGGATGGACTACCTCGAGGACTACCGGCTCATCGAGGCGCTTCTGGCCGGGGAACCGACAGACATGGACGTCTACGATGCGGCGGCGCTTTCGGCGGTGATCGAGATCAGCGAAAAGTCGGTGGCGAGCCGAGCCAAGACAATCGAGATTCCCGATTTCACCCGGGGTCGGTGGAAGAGTAACCTGCCGCTGGGCATTGTCGGTTGAGCTCACCGCGGTTGTCGCCAGGCGAGTTGTCTGACTCGGCGGGGATCGGGTACTCTTCGCCGATGTTGAAAAGAGCGCATCGGTCCGTTTCAGTTCTGGCCGTGCTCACGGCCGTGGCCGTCGTACCTGTTGCCGCCAATGACGACATTCCCGCCCCGAGCGACGTCGCCGCCGCTCCCCAGAGCGCTGAAGTGACCGCCAGCGGTCTCGCGTCTGTCGTACTCAGGGAGGGGAGCGGCAGCCGACATCCGCAAGCCGACTCGTGGGTTCGGGTGCACTACAGCGGTTGGACCACCGACGGCAAGATGTTCGACAGCTCGATCCCGCGTGGTGCGTCGATCACGCTACCGCTCGATCGAGTCATCGACGGCTGGACCGAAGGGTTGCAGCTGATGGTCGAGGGTGAGAAGCGGCGGCTGTGGATTCCGGCGGAGCTGGCGTACGCTGGCCGCGAGGGCCGTCCCCAGGGCATGCTGGTCTTCGACATCGAGCTGGTGGATCTCGTCGACCAACCCGTGCCCCCGGCTGACCTGACCGCGCCGCCGCCCAACGCCGAGATCCACAAAAAGGGTCTGGCGAGCAAGGTCTTGCAGCCTGGACATGGCGACCG
>JAPUJD010000257.1 GCA_027296385.1 Acidobacteriota bacterium
ATCCAGCCGGCGCCGAAGCGCAGTAGCGCCCCGGCTGCGTCGAAGCGGATCTTCGAGCCGCCGCCGTCGAAGCCGGCGGCCAGCGCGCCCTCGATCTGAACCCTGCTGTCTTTTGGCAGCACGGTATCGGCATGGAGGAAAAGCAGGACGTCGCCGTCGGCCGCGGCGGCTCCCCGGTTGAGTTGGGCACCACGACCGGCGCTACCTTTGACCACCCGGGCGCCCGCCTCGCGGGCCAGCTCTGGCGAGCCGTCGCTGCTGCCGCCGTCCGAGACGATGACCTCGTCGGCGACAGATCTAGCATTGGCTATGCAGGCGCCGAGGGTCGGCGCCTCGTCCACCACGGGGATGATGATGCTCAGGCGGAGCGGAGGCATTCGACTGCTAGTGTAGTGTCTTCCGCATGGCTGCCGACACTCCCTTTTCGCACCTCGACTCCACGGGCCGAGCCCGCATGGTGGACGTGTCCGAAAAGCCCGTGACCCGCCGCGTGGCCGAGGCCTCGTGTGCCGTGAGAATGAGCCCGGAGACGGTCGCACGACTCGATCGCCTGCCGAAGGGGGATGCCTACGCGATGGCCCGGATCGCCGGCATCCAGGCTGCCAAGCGAACGCCGGATTGGGTGCCGCTGGCCCACCCCTTGCTGCTGGACGAGATCGCGGTCGACCTGCTGCCGGATGAGGCCGGCGTGACCATATCCAGCCGGGTCGTCTGCCATGGTCGGACGGGGGCGGAGATGGAGGCGCTCACCGCCTGCGCCGCGGCCGCCCTCGCCCTCTACGACATGGTCAAGGCGGTGGAGAAGGGTGCCGTCATCACCGACCTACGGCTCGAGGCCAAGAGCGGCGGTCGCAGCGGCGACTACCGCCGGGCCGACGATGCGCCCTGAGGTCGACTGCTCGGTGAGTCGATGACGGGCACGGGCCTCGAGACAGGCCTTGACCGCCTGCTCGATGACGTGCAGCGGCTCGCCGAGCGCAGCTACGGCCTCCTCTCCCATGGGGCTGCGGTCGATCGTCATCTGCAGCCGGCCCATCTGGCCCTCGCTCGTGCCGAAGGCGGGGCTCCGACGCGCCTCTTCGGCCCGGAGCACGGGTTCTACGGCGCCGAGCAGGACATGGTGGCGGCCGCAGATCAGGTCGACCCGTGGACGGGAGTGCCGATCGTGTCGCTTTACGGTGAAGCGGCGGATTCACTCATCCCGGCCGCCGAAGCGTTCGATGGTCTCGACCTCCTGGTGGTCGACCTTCAGGAGGTGGGCGCGCGCTACTACACCTACGCTGCGACCGCCATCTGGGCGGCGGAAGTGGCGCTGGGCCAGGGTTGCGAAGTCTGGGTGCTGGATCGGCCCAACCCCCTGGGCGGTGAGATCGTCGAGGGCAACCTGCTGCAGTCCGGCTACGAGTCGTTCGTCGGCGCCTTCCCACTGCCGGCTCGCCACGGTTTGACGATGGGCGAGCTCGTGCGACTCGAGGCCAAGCGGCGAGACTGGAGCGACGGTTGGCACATCGTCGCGATGAATGGCTGGCGTCGCGCTGATCTCTGGCCGGCGACGGGGCGTGCGTGGATCGCTCCCTCTCCCAATCTGCCCGAGCTCGGCGCCGTCTTTTTGTACCCGGGTCTGTGTCTGGTCGAGGCGACGACGATGTCCGAGGGCCGCGGCACCACCCGGCCGTTTCGGCTGGTCGGGTCTCCGGGCCTGGACCCCGTGGCTTTGGCCGACCTGTTGACCGAACAGCAGCACCCTGGAGTGGCCTTCACGCCGGCGTACTTCAGACCACAGTTCCAAAAACACTCGGGTAGGGAGTGCGGAGGGGTCCAGATCGAGGTGCTCGATCCGTCCGTGGTAGCTCCGTATGAGCTCGGTGTCGAGCTCATGGCGGCCTTGCACGAGGTTGGGGGGCAGGCATTCAGCTGGCGTGCTGAGCCCTACGAGTTCGCCACCGATCGACCGGCGATAGATCTCCTCACGGGGAGCTCCGATCTACGCCTGGCGCTGGAGACCGGGGATGATTTCCACCCCTGGATGGACGGCTGGGCAGCCGACGAAGAGCGCTTTCGCGCCGAACGCGAGGCGGTACTGCTCTACGATTGATTCCCTCTCGTTGCGATGCGACAATCCGCTAGTGCCGCACGGGACACTAGACGATGACTGAGAGTATTCGGTTCCTCCTCCCCGGTCCCAGCTACGTCACCAACGAGGTCCGCGAGGCCATGACGGCGCCCTCGATCGGGCACCGCGGCCCCGACTTCAAGGCGCTCTACGCTAGCCTCCAGAGCCCGTTGCAGGCGGTTTTCCGCACGACGAGCGATGTGCTCATGGCCTCGGGAAGCGCTACCCTGGTGATGGAGAGCGCCGTGGTGTCGACCGTGCGCCGTTCGGTCCTGCACTGCACCTGCGGTGCCTTCGCCGAGCGCTGGCTCGAGATCTCCCGCTGCCACGGGCTCGACGCCGACGAGCTGTCGGCGCCGTGGGGCGAGGCGATCGACCCTGATCTGCTGCGTCAGGCACTGCGTCGCAAGAGTTACGACGCGGTCACCATCACCCACAACGAGACCTCCACCGGGGTGCTCAATCCCCTCGCCGAGCTGGCGGCGGTGGTCCGCGAGGAGAGCGCTGCGCTAGTGCTGGTCGACTGTGTGTCGGGCCTCGGCGGCGCGCCCTTCGAGACCGATGCTTGGGGCATCGACATCGCGCTGGCCGGGACCCAGAAAGCGCTCGCCGCGCCGCCGGGCATCGTGCTCTTCACGTTCTCGCCGCGAGCTCGGGCCCAGGCGGAGAAGAAGGAGCTCCGCGGTTTCTATACCGATCTCTTGCGCTACCTCCGGTACCACGCCAAGCAGGGCACCATCACGACGCCGCCCATCCCGATTCTCTACGCGCTCGAGCGGCAGCTCGAGGTGCTCGTCGAGGAAGGGCTGGAGGAGCGCTGGCGACGACACGCCGAGCTGCGCACGCAGACCGAGCAATGGGCGACCGAGCGCGGCTATACCTATGCTTCGGCGCCGGACTGCGGCTCGCCGACGGTGAGCTGTCTCCGGCCGCCAGCTGGGGTCGATCCTCCCGCTCTGGTCCAGGGCTTGGCGGCGCGCGGCGTCACCGTCGGTGGCGGCTACGGGCGTTGGAAGCCGGAGACTTTCAGGATCGGCCACATGGGGGAGGTGCGCACCGAGGACCTCGGAGCGCTCTTCGCCGACATCGAGGAGGTCGCCGGGCAGCTGAGCTAGTGTAGGGCTTCCGACTTGGCTTGCCTTGCAGCCGAGCCACCAGCTGACTGAGCAGAGGGGTTTCCATGTACCGAGTGCTGTTGGCGGATCCGATCGAGGAGAGCGGCCGCCGGATGTTCGAGGAGGCGGGCGCCGAGGTCTACGAGCTGGGCGAGGACGAGCGCGAGCGCCTGCCGGAGTTGCTGCCCGACTTCGACGCGCTGGTGGTGCGGAGCCGGACCAAGGTGACCGCCGAGCTGCTGCGCTCGGGGCGCCGCTTGAAGGTTGTCGGCCGGGCGGGCATCGGCGTCGACAACGTCGACATCCAGGCTGCGACCGAGCTCGGGATCCTCGTCGTCAACGCGCCCACGGCCAACATGATCTCGGCTACCGAGCACACCTTCGCTCTGCTACTGGCCCTGGCGCGCAACGTCGCCGCGGCCAATGCCTCGGTCAAGGCCGAGCAGTGGAATCGCAAGCAGTTCCTCGGCACCGAGCTGCAGGGCAAGACCCTGGGGATCGTGGGCTTCGGGCGCATCGGCCAGGCGGTGGCGGCCAGAGCCTTGGTTTTCGACATGCAGGTGGTGGCGTTCGACCCCTTCCTCGACCCGGCCGTGGCCAAGCGTCTCGGCGTCGATCTGATGGCGCTCGACGAGCTACTGCCGCTCGCCGATTTCGTCACCCTGCATACCCCGCTCACCGAGCAGACGCGCAACCTGATCGACCGCGAGCACATCGCACTCATGAAGCCGGGAGCGCGGCTGATCAACTGTGGCCGCGGTGGAGTGGTCGACGAGGCGGCGCTACTAGAGGCTCTCGAAAGCGGTCATCTCGCCGGTGCCGCGCTCGACGTCTTCGCCGAGGAACCGCCCGCCGACTGGAGTCTGGTCCAGCACCCTCGCGTCGTGGTCACACCCCACATCGGCGCCCAGACCCGGGAGGCCCAGGAGCGTGTCGCCACCGACACCGTGCGCATGGTCTTGGGAGCGCTCGAGGGCTCATTGGCCGTCACCGCGGTCAACCTGCCGTTCGGTGCTCCCGGCCAGACTGATGTGAAGTACCTCGGACTGGCGCAGCAGCTAGCCCGGCTGGCGAGCTCGCTGTTGCCGGGCCCGCTGGTCAGCCTGCAGGTTGATCTCTGGGGGATCGACCAGGCGCTGCACGAGCCGGTCACTGTGGCGGCGATCAAGGGTGCCTTCGCTCCGGCGCTCGGCGACGCAGTCAACTTCGTCAATGCCGCGCGGGTGGCCCAGGGACGAGGTGTCGACGTGGTGCACGCGGCGCATCAGCGACCGACGGGCTACGCGCACCTGATCGGCGTCACCGTGCGCGGCGAGAGCAGTGAGGTACGACTCGAAGGCACGCTCTTCAGCGAGGATGACCCGCGAGTCGTCGGCTTCGGTGCCTACCGGCTCGAGTTCCGGCCCTCGGGTCGCCTGCTGGTGATGCAGAACCGCGACGTCCCCGGCGTCGTCGGCCGCCTCGGAACGCTGCTTGGCGAAGCGGGAGTCAACATCGCCGAGATCCACCTGGCCCGCGAGCCCGGCGGTGACGATGCCGTCGCCGTCCTCCGGCTCGATCAAGCGCCGCCGAACGCGGTACTCGATCGGATCCGTGCCCTCGACGAAGTCCACGACGTGCAACTGGTCGATCTCGGGGAGCGCTAGGGTGGGCGAGGCGATCACGGTCGGAGTCGTCTTCGGCGGACGCAGTGTCGAACACCGGGTGTCGGTCCGCTCGGCCAGGACCGTGGTGGGTGCCCTCGAGCAGGCCGGTTATCGGGTGGTCCCCCTGGGGCTCGCGCTCGATGGTTGCTGGGTCGACAGGGAGACCTCCGAGCGGGCGATCGCGGGCGCGATCGACACTGTGCCGGCCGTCGGCGATCCCATCCCGCCGTCCCTGTGCCATCTACTCGATTCGTCCGTCGATCTGACGTTCCCGCTGGTCCATGGCACCTGGGGCGAGGATGGCACGATGCAGGGTCTCTTCGAGATGCTCGACCTGCCCTACGTCGGAGCCGGAGTCGCCGCCAGCGCCATCGCCATGGACAAGGTGCAGTGCAAGCGGGTGCTCGAGGCAGTGGATGTGCGCACGGTCGAGTCTGCGGTCGTCAGCCGGGGCGAGTGGCAGGGCGACGAGGCATCCTGCCAGGCCCGATTGGAAGCCGTCGGCGCGCCGCCGCTCTTCGTCAAGCCGGCGATCGGCGGCTCGAGCGTCGGCGTCCAGCGCCTCGCCGCCGCCGGCGAGCTGGCCGCGGCGATCGAGTTCGCTTTTCGCTTCGACGAACGCATCCTCGTCGAGCGCGGCATCATCGGGCGCGAGCTCGAGTGTGGCGTGCTGGGCTACGAGGATCTGCAAGCCTCGGCTGTGGGCGAGATCGTGCCGGGCAACGACTTCTACGACTACGCCGACAAGTACTTGCAAGAGGGCGCCCGGTTGGAGCTGCCGGCCGCCCTCGACGAGGGGCTGGCCGACGGGATCCGCTCGATGGCGGTCCGCGCCTTTGCCGCCATCGGCGGCGTCGGCCTCGCGCGAGTCGACTTCCTGCTCGAGGACACGGGCGAGCTCTACGTCAACGAGATCAACACGCTGCCGGGGTTCACCAGTATCTCCATGTACCCCAAACTGTGGGAGCTCTCCGGCGTCCCGCTACCGAAGCTCGTCACCCGGCTAGTCGAGATTGCCCAACGCCGCCACGCCGACCGCCGCCGCCTCAACGACGGCATCAGAGACTGGATTAGGGACCTCTAGTACTACCGAGGCTGCCGAGAGCACGCATGCATGACACGCACCTTGCGAGTTGTTCAGGAGGCGTCTTCCAGGTAAGGGGGGTCACGCCTCGCGTCTACTCGCTTGCCGGCACCACGACCGCTTGCTCACCACGCCCGCGTAGCTCCGCCGCGAGTCGCTGGGCGGCCTTCTTGGACCGTCGCCCGCCGACTCGCACACGGTGCCAGCCGCTGGAGGCTTGCACCTCGACCTCGTAGTCGCGCCGCAGCTCGGCAGCCAGGGCTAGGGCCAGGTCGCGCGCGCGGAAGGCGCCGACCTGGACGGTGAAGCTCGCCGGGCCGGGAGCCGGCCGATCG
>JAPUJD010000258.1 GCA_027296385.1 Acidobacteriota bacterium
CGACCACGGCCCCACTCGTCAGCGCCACGGCGAGCGACACGGGGGCCGACCTCTCCTGGGCCGCGGTGCCCGACGCGGCCCAGTACAAGATCTACCGCACCGACGGCGAGCGCCAATGCGCTCTCGGCAAGACCCTGGTGGGCAGCACCAGCGGGCTCGCCTTTGCCGACGGCGGGCTGCAGAACGGGCGGCCCTACTCCTACGTCGTGATCCCCATGGGCGCGGGCGGCGACTCCTGCTTCGGGCCGGCTAGCGCCTGCACCACGGTGGGAGAGAGCCTGATCTTCGACGACGGATTCGAATCCGGCGACACCAGCGGCTGGAGCGCCAGCGTTCCCTAACGACCAGGAGAGCCCAGGATGAAAACGACGAGCCTTGCCCTGTCTTTTGCCACTCTAGCGCTGTGCGCTTTCGACTCTCATGCTACCGAGCAGCCCGCACGCCGCCCGGTGCACACCTATTCCATCGTCGCTCGCGATGCCGCGACCGGTGACCTCGGCGTGGCGGTGCAGTCGCACTGGTTCTCGGTCGGCTCGGTGGTGAGCTGGGCGGAAGCCGGCGTCGGTGCAGTGGCGACCCAGTCCTTCGTCGAAGTCTCGTACGGTCCGCTCGGGCTCGAGCTCATGCGCGCCGGCAAAAGCGCGGACGAGGCCCTGCGGGGTCTGCTGGCCATGGACCCACACGCCGACGTGCGCCAGGTGGCGATGGTCGACCGCGAGGGCAACGTCGCCGTGCACACCGGCGCCAACTGCATCGCTGCGGCGGGCCACAGACGGGGCGAAGGCTACGCGGTGCAGGCCAACATGATGGAGCGTGACACGGTCTGGAACGCCATGGCGACGGCGTACGAGAGCGCTTCAGGCGATCTCGCGGAGCGTCTGATCGTGGCTCTGGAGGCGGCCCAGGGCGAGGGTGGTGACATACGCGGTCAGCAGTCGGCGGCGATTCTGATCGTACCCGGAACTTCCAGCGGGGCGCCCTGGCGCGAGCGTACGGTCGATCTCCGGGTGGAGGATCATGCGCACCCGGTGGCCGAGCTGCGGCGCCTGCTCGGCGTGCACCGCGCCTACGACCACATGAATCGAGGTGACGAGCTCTTCGCCGACGGCGACGTCGAGGGCGCTCTCGGCGCCTACGCGGCGGCCGCCGACCTCCTACCCCACAACCTGGAGGTGAGCTACTGGCAGGCAGTGACGATGGTCGGCGCCGGCAGGACCGACGAGGCCTTGCCGATCTTCCGCCAGGTCTTCGCTCGCGGCCCCCACTGGCTCGAGCTGACGCGCCGACTTCCCGCCGTCGGGCTGCTCCCTGCCGAGGAGGCGATCCTGGACAGGATCCTCGCCACAGGCGGCGAATAGGCCTCTCCGAGCCCGTGCCAGCACGTAGCGTGGAGGTTAGCCGCGCTCCCCCGGCTCCCCAAGCTCGATGCGGGGGCCAACGAAAGCCTCCATCACTGCTTTGCGCAGCAAGGACGGGGGCAGCAGCCCTTGGGCCAGGATGAAGTCGTGGTAGGCCTGGCGATCGAAGGCGTCACCCAACAGCCTCTCGGCGTCGGCGCGCAGCTCGGTCAGGCGGGTGTAGCCGCAGAAGTAGGACGCCGCCTGTGCCGGCGAGCGGAAGGTGTAGCGCTCGACCTCCTGCAACGCCATGGCGTGCGACAGCACCACCTCGTGCTCGAGGACGCGGAAGGCCTCGTCGCGGCCGATCACGCCGAGCTGCAGCCCAGGATCGAGGAAGGCGCGGGCGGCCCGCAACAGCCGATGCTGCAGCGAGATGAGCTGGCCTTCGAGCGGCATGTACGGCTTCATCTCCGCTTCCTGGTAGAGCGCCCAGCCCTCGACGTTGACGCTGTTGAAGGCGAAGGCCACTCGGGCCTGGGAGACACCCTTCTCGATAATCGACGCGAACTGGAGCTCGTGCCCAGGACGTCCTTCGTGCACTGTCAGGGTCCATGACGCGGCTTCGAAGGTGAAGTCGTCGAAGCCGATCTCCTCTCCGTCCTCGCCAGGGATGCGCAGGGGCAGCACGAACTCGCCCAACTCACCGGTATTACCGATCAAGCGCGGCGGTCGCATGTGGGGTGCGGGGATCGCCGCACTCTCGGCCTCCGACGCCAGCCGCACCCGCATCGAGCGCTCTGGCAAGGTCACCACACCGTGCTCGGCGATGAGCTTCTCGAGATCGACGATGCGCGCCTGATAGTGAGGCAGGATGGCTTCGCCGACGAGTTGCTCCTTCTTGAGCTCGCGAATCACGTCACGATAGTCGGCCGAGGGCAGTTGGCGCTCCTCGGCGATCAGACCGGCCAGGACCTGCATCTCGTTTTGGATCTCGCGGAACGAGACCTTGGCGCGGCTCACCAGCTCCTCCACCGGCATGTCGATGCCGACGCCTTTGAGATTGAAGGCATACTGCTCGGCCGGCAGGCGGAAGTCGGTGCGCGCCCGCGGCACGAGCTCGGCGCGCAGGAACTGGTTGTAGTCGGTGAGTTGCCGGTCTAGCGTTTCGTAGGCCGCCTCGTAGCCCTCTACTTCGTATTGCTGAAAGAGCTCTTCGATGCCGGCCACGAAGCGCGAACTGTTCGACAGATCCTTTTCCAGATCGTCCTCGAACGGTCCGTGCAGGCCGGGCTGGTCGAAGCGAGCGCGGATGAAGGCCTCCGCCTGCTCGGCGATCGGCGCGTAGCCTTCCTCCAACCCGGCGTAGCGGCGCAGCCGCACCAAGGCCGCGTCTCGGCGTTCGGCCGGGATCTGGTCGTCGAGCAGTGACCGGATCCCGCGGAAAACGGTCTGCGCCAGATTGAAGTAGGGCAGCTCGTACTTGTCCGTAATCCGCGTGCCCTCGATCCCCTGCTCCGCCGCCTCGACGAGGATCTCCAGATCCTGCCGCACCGCCGCATGCTCCTCGACCGCCAGGCGCGCCTGGAGCTCCGACAGCGCCGCCTCGGTCGCCGCGATGGTCTGCGCGCTGAGATCCGGCGGCAGCTGGGAGACCTCCTCGTCCAGGCCGTCGACGCCGAACTGGCCGGCTGCTTCCGGACTCCAGCGGGCGAAGACCTCCATCAGGAGAGCGGAGTTTGCGTTGCTACGCTCCACCCAGTCGCCCGAATCCTGGGCGATCGCGAGGGTCGAGGACGCGGCTAGCAAGAACACACTGGCGACGATAGAACGCAAGCGGGTCGGGCGCATGATGGGGATCTCCCCTGGTCGTGGGTATCAGGTCGGGCGTGTGTCCTCGTAGATACGAGAGAGACGAGCAGAGGTTGCTGGGCTTCCCGTGGCCTCGGCCCTCGGCAGAGTGGCCAGACAGACGCCGCCGGTCAACTTGGGCTGAGGAGCTGCAACAGAGCGGCAAATGTGGGGTACTTCAAGGAGGGGAAGCGTCACAGTTATCTCCACCTCTTACCTGTAAGCTCGGGCGCCAGGATAGGAGACTCGACATGCTATCGATGAATCGACTGGGTACGCCCGCGGCAGGGATTCTCGCCGGCCCGCTCCTGGCTCTCGCCTTGATCACTATACCCGTCTCTCCAGCCATGGCCGCCATCGCGTGTTTTAGCGACTCCTGTGCGACGAGTTGCTCTCCCGGAGCACCGGTCGCGATCTCGACCCTTGTCGCCGCGGCGAGCTTCCCGTCCGGGGCCGACACACCGATAGCTTTCGTCGACCCAGGAGA
>JAPUJD010000259.1 GCA_027296385.1 Acidobacteriota bacterium
CCAGGCCCTGGGCCAGGCTGACAGCCGCATAGCCCTTGGCGACGTCGAGGACCAGGGTCGCCAGGCCGACCCGGACGCCACCTACGCGCAGCGCGTTGGTAGCGCCGGGGTTGCCGCTCCCGAGAAGGCGCACATCGGCGCCAGTGCTCCAGCGCACGAGCCACGAGCTGAAGGGCAGGCCGCCGATCAAATAGGACGCGAGGACCGCGATCCAGATCATGCTCCAGTCTCTCCCAGGGGAAATCGATCGACGACGGAGTAGCGAGGCCCCCCGGAACCCAGCTCGCTGCGCATGAGAACGGCCTCGGTCACCGCAAAAGCGGCTCCGAACCTCGCCGGAACCGTCTCCAACCAACACTCCACCCGCGCTCGACGCCAGGCGGGCCGGCAGCGGGCCAGGGTCACGTGGGCATGGAACACGCGTCGCTCGGCCTCCACGCCGAGAGCCTCGGTCACAGCCAGCGACGCCAGTTCATGAACCCCCTTCAGGTCGCCGTCTGTCGCGACTCCGAGCCACAGCACGGAAGCCCTCTGGACCCCGGGGAAGGCGCCGCCGCCCCCCACGGCGAGCGACAAGACTTCCGCTTTCCCGCAAGCGGACCGCAGGCCGGCGCGAAGCTCCGAGAGCTCCCGATCGGCCACTTCGGAGAGAAAACGAAGGGTGAGGTGAAGCCGCGTCGGATCGACCCAACGGGCGGAGGGGAACCGATCGCGTATGCGCTCGAGCCAGGCGCCGATCTCGAGACACACTGGCGCTGCCAGCTCGAGCGCGACGAAGAGCCGCATCAGTCGGCACCCTCCGCCAGGCGCCGCCGGATCAGGTCCAGGGCCCACTGAGTGGTCAGCCAGCGGATCGTGCGCCGATCGCCAGGCAGCTGGAGGCGCCGGTAGTCCGTCCCCTCGTCGCCGCGCGCCAACGCCACGTCGACGGTGCCCACAGGTTTCTCGTCGCTCCCGCCACCCGGCCCGGCGACTCCGCTCACCGCCACCGCCCAGTCCGCCTGAAGGCGCTCTGCCGCACCTTCGGCCATGGCTTCGACCACCTGCCGGCTGACGGCGCCGTGACTGGCGAGCGTCTCCGGCGGCACTCCGAGTTGCTCGATTTTGACGCGGTCGTCGTAGGCTACGATCGCCCCGAGGAAGTAGTCACTGCTGCCGGGCACGGCCGTCAGCCTCTGCGCGATCCAACCGCCGGTGCAGGACTCGGCGGTGGCGAGCGTCAGTCCACGCTCCCGCAGCTGGCGACCGACCACCTCTTCCAGCGTTTCATCGCCCCGTCCGTAGACGGAGTCTCCGAGGCAACTTTCGACCGCTCGTGCCGCCCGTGCCAACTCCTCCGGATCCGCGCTACGCAGCCGGATCCTGATGTCCCCGGGAGAGGCGAGCAGGCCAACCTCGCCGAACTCGGCGTAGACCGGCGCCAACAGCTCCTCCACTTCCGACTCGGGTAGGCACGCGACGCGCAGGGTCAACCGACTCTGCGGAGCGCCGTCGGCGTTCTCCGTCAGCCAGGACTCGAGCCGGTGTTCGATCATGCGAGCCAGTTCCCGCGGCACACCTGGAAACAGGAACACCGTCGCCTCGGCGAGGCTCAACACCAGCCCCGGCGCCGTACCACGAGGGTTCTCGATCACCTCGGCGCCGTCGATCACCATCGCCTGGCGCCGGTTGACCTCCGGCATCTCGCGACCGAACGACGCGAACTTGCGCCGGATGTTTTCGACGATCGTGGGGTCCTCACCAAGCCCACGGCCGGTAGCCTGCGCCACCGCCTCGCGCGTGACATCGTCGCTCGTCGGTCCGAGTCCCCCCGTGACCAGAAGCAGGTCGACGTCGGCGATCAGGTTGCGCAGGGTCGTCGCGATTCGGGAGACGGAGTCACCGACGACTTGCTTGGCCACCAGTTCGACGCCATGTCGCTCCAAGCTCTCGGTGAGCGCGAGCGAGTTGGTATCGAGACGATCCGTCCCCAAGAGCTCCGACCCGATGGCGAGAATGGCAGCCCGCATGGTACGGATCATAGGCACTGTCCGCCGCCTGGACAAGCACGAGCCGGCCACCCTGATACACGTTGACAGTGCCGCAGACCGCCCTTAGGATGCCCCGGATGGTTCGCCCTACCGCCTTGATACTGAGCCTGATCCTGTTCCCCCTGTCGGCTGCCGGAGGCCGGCGCCAGCCCCAGCAGCTGCTCCAGTCGCCTGTCGCCGAGCGCGGGTGGGTCGTATCGGTCGACGATCGGCGGGCGCGCCTGTCGGCCCCCGACGGCGGACGTGGGACCTTTCGCGTGCGACGTGGTGAGCGTTGGCTGGGGTTTTCCGAGTTCGCCGGCGGATGGATTGCAGCCGGTATTCTATCGCGTGCCGAGACCCTCGACCTGAGTCTCGTCGCCGACCTCGGGCGAGGACCGCGCCGGCTGCGGCCGCCACTCGACCGCCAGGGAGCCCTGCGTACGGCTCCGACGCCGATCGTGTCCTCGGCAGGCCTCGCCGGACTGGCTTGGCTCGAGGGCGACGAGATGCGCCGCTTCTCCGTCCGCGCCGCCGCATTCGAGCACGGCTCCTTCACCGAGGCGGTGACGGTGAGTGCTCCTCTGGCGGGCAGCCAGACCGGCCTCAGCGCGACCGTTCTCGAAGATGGGTCCTGGCTGCTGGTCTGGAGCCGGTTCGATGGCCACGACGACGAAATCTACTGGGCCTTGCGCCCGGCATCAGGGCAGTGGACTACGCCGCGGAGGCTGGCCGCCGACAATGCGGTACCCGACGTCACCCCTCATGTGCTGACCCACGGTAGCGGTGCCCTGATCGCCTGGAGCCAGCTGCGACATGAGTACGAGGTCGTGACTGCACGCTTCGAGGGCGGAAGCTGGAGCATGCCATACTCGCTGGGCGTAGCAGGCACCATCTCGCCGGCTTTCCGCCGCTTGGGAGAGGACGACTACCTGCTGGTTCGCAACGCCTGGCCGGCGGGCTGGACCGCCTTCCACCTCGACGCGGCGGGCCGCCCGAGCGACTTCGCCGTGGTGGCGCGGAGCTCTGTCGGCCCCCCGGTTCTGCGGCGAGCCGGACGCTCGACCTTGGCGTTCGAGTGGCCCGACCGGAGAGAACACGACGTGCTCGACTGGGAGCCCGTCCGATGAGAGGCTGCAGAGTCGCCGGCCTCGCGCTGCTGGTGATCACGGGCGCCTCAGCGGCCCATGGTCAAGCTGCCGAGTCAGAGTTCATAGCCTTTGGCGACAGCATCACCAAAGGAGAGTCACGCTACGACGAGCAGAACCGCGGCGGTTATCCTGGCCGGCTGCAGGGCAAGCTGCGCCAGGCCAATCCCGATGCAATCGTCCACAACGCCGGCAATAGCGGCGAGACGACGGCGCAAGGCGTGAGCCGCATCACATTCACCCTGGGGAACTTCCCTTCGGCCGATGCGCTTCTGTTGATGGAAGGCACGAACGACATCAACCTGTTGGTCGGCGGCTTGATCTCGTTTGAATCCATCGCGACCAACCTCGCGACCATCGCCAACCGCGCCGGCAATGCGGGTCTGGTCGTCTACCACGCCACTATCATCCCGCGGCCCCCCTTCGCGCGCCACGACAGCCGTAACACGCTCACCTCCGCGCTGGTGCGAGCCCTCCGCGACGTCGCGTTTCGTCAGGGTCGAAGCCTCGTCGACCCGTACGACAAGCTCTTCTTTACTCCCGGCGCTTTCGACACCCTGTATTCCCGGGGCGACACCGTCGGCCACCCCAACGCGGCGGGCTTTGCTGTGCTGGCCGACGCCTTCTTCGACGTCGTCAGCGGCATCGATACCCAAGGGCCGGTGCCGGGTGAGCTCGAGCCGGGGTACGGCGTGGCCAGGATCGGCCCGGCCATCGACCTCGAGCTCACCATCTACGACCTCGGAGACGGCATCGACCCGGACAACACTACACTGACGATCAACGGCCAAGCCGTGGAGACCACCCTGACCGGCAATGCGCGACGACAGACCCTCACTCACGACACGACGAAGGAGAGTCTGAGCTGCTATGCCCGGGTGGGCATCCGAGCGTCCGATCTCGCTGATCCCCCGAACGTGAGCGATCACGTCTATAAGGAGTACGGCGTCAACGGCGGGACCATCATCCGCGGCGACATCAACAAGTCTTGCCGCGTCGATGGCGTAGACCTGCTGATCGTGGCCCTCGCGCTCGGTTCGCGCAACGGCGAGGCGCGATACTCGAAAGCGGCGGATCTCAACAACGACGGCAAAGTCGACGGCCTAGATGTGGCTCAGCTGGCCTCGAAGTTCGGCCGCAGCTCCTGACCGCGCCCACCAGGGCTGCTAGGAAGCCTCCAGCGCCGGGGTTCGCTCGCGAGCTTGGCCGGCGTAGAGTGACGTCGGATACTCGTCGACGAGCCGGGCGTAGATCTCCAGCGCCTCTTCGCGCTGCCCCAACTGCTCCAAGGTCATGCCAAGCTCGTAGAGCACCGAATCTTCGCTGAGCGCCGAAGTTCCAGCTGCGAGCACGGCGCGCAGTCGCTCGGCCAACTCGGCCGACTTGCCTTCGGCCCGATCGAGCGAGATGAGATTGCGCTCGACGCCGGCAGCCAGGGCGTGATCATGATGGCGCTCGAGGAAGCGTTCCCAGTGCTGCCGCGCAGCGGCCAGGTCTGCCGCCTGGGCCGCAATCGTGCCCAGATAGGCATGAGCGATCGACCCCGCTCGGGTGCCACCGAACTGCTCGGCCACAACCGCCAGTGCCGCCTTGGCGGCACTGAGCTCCGCCGCGGGATCCGCCGCCGCCTCGAGGGCAGCGCTCAGCTCCTCGTTCGCCGTCGCCTCGCGTCCGGCGACGATCGCCTGCCACAGTGCAAAGCCGGCGATCAGGGCCAGCACCGCGAGCAGCCCGACCCCGAGCTGGCGAGAGTGCAGTTGAACGAAATGCACCACTCGCGACAGGCCTTCCATCACCTCGTCGCGCTTCATGTCTTTTCGTGTCAGTCGCTGCCTCATGCTCTCTTTCCTGTCCGTACTGCCCGTGCTCTCGCTTGTTGGGTTGCCGTCCGACCTGTCCGCTGCCGTAGGACGCACCGTCGACGTCGGATCATGGTGCGGCTGGGAGGACTCGAACCCCCGACCTAGAGTTTAGGAAACTCCCGCTCTATCCACCTGAGCTACAGCCGCTGACGGCGGCGGGATTATACGTCGTCTCGACCCAAGGCTCCACAGGCTGGAGTGGGCCGCCCGGCCGGTTCACCGGCGCTCGTCCGTCGCGGTCCCTCCATCGCTCGCACTCGAGAGGAGCCAGATGCCGTCCACCCCGACGCCATACTTGCGTCCGTTCCTCATGAAGGTGTCGCTCACGAGTCGAATCTCGAGACGACCCCGGAAACTCGAGCGCCCGAGCTCGAAGGTCCGCGACCAGGGAGCCCGCTCGATACGGAACGTTCCGAGGGTCTTGTGGTTCACTCGGATGGTGAGATTCGCTCCTGTCTCGCCGACGGCACCGAGCTCCACCCGAAGAGCCCGCAGGCGTTTGTTCTCTGCTCGGTCGAGCGGCACTCGCAGACGCCCGCGACCGTTGGTCCAGCGCATCATCTTCACCTCCGAGCTCAGGGTAGCGTGGAACCCCGACTCGGCGACCTCGGGCACCCTCCACACGCCCAGCCGGCTGTCGAGGAATGACGGCGGCCCGGCGAGGGCTCGCACCGGCCGAAGCAAGCACTCGGATCCAAACTCGTCGATGGCGAGCACCTGGATGTCGTTGTGCCCTGCCCGTAACGCGCTCTCGGGCACGATGGCCGCCCAGATGGCCGTGTCCTTGGTGCCGAGCTCATAGGGGAGAGTCGTGGCGGCTACCACGCCATTCACGGCGATGGCCAGCTCGACGCTCCGCGCCGCGGCTCCCTGAGCCATACCGACGATCTCGGCGGGCACGAAACGGCCGGGGTCGACGTCATCGTAGAGCGCCGGTTCGGCCAACTTCACGGCCAGCCCTGCTTGCTCCTGGCACACGCCGGTGGCGGCAGGCAGGCCGACGACTTCGGGCCGCGGGCCGGCGGCGGGAAAGACCCCAGCGCTCCGGCCGGTACCGAAGAGGGCGCTCTTGCGCTCGGCCGCGGCGAAGAGCTCGGCCAGCGACAGATCCGGAGCGGTCCGGCCCTCGATAGCCGAGCAGGAGACTCGCTCACCCTCGGGCCCGGGAGCCTCGTCCCAGCGGCCGTCGCTCCACGATACGGACTCGAGCCCGAGTGTGTCCGCGACGAGGCCGACAATGTCCACCGTCTGCACTCGGCGGTCGCTGACTCCACCGACCTTCTGGCCGGGCAGCTTGACGAATAGCGGAACGGCCAGGATGTCGATCGCGTTGCCGCCCGACAGCGTGCGCCGGGACTCCCCGGGACGGAAGCTGCTGCCGTGATCGGCGGTCACGATCACGAGGGCATCGTCGTAGATCCCGGCTCCGTCGAGCCGCTCCAGCAGCTCGCCGAGTAGTGAGTCGACAAAGCCGAGCTGCAGGAGATGGCGCTGGTAGCTGTGGTTGGCTACCCAGGGGTCGACTCCGAGGACCTTCCACCTACCAGCCGGCTCACGGTCCCGCATCCGGTAGCGGGCTCCGGAGGGCAGGTAGAAGAAGGGGGCATGCGGCAACACCAGGTGAGCGAAGTAGAGCTCCGGGCGCTCGCCGGCGCCGACCCGCGCGACCAGCTCACGGAACTGAGCGAGCATATCGGCGCCGAATCGCCGCGAGGAAGCGGAGCTGCCACCGACACCGAAGTCGCCCCAAGCATTGTCTACGGCCGGCAGACTAGCCGTCCACTCCGTCGGCAGCAGGCGGTGCAAGAAGATGAATTCGGCGTCGCGTAGAAGCTCCACGAGTCGGCGCCTCCGTCTCGAAGGCTCTTCGCCACAGAGCTCGGGGTGGCATAGCTGGGTGACGCGCTCGGCCACTCGAAAGTCGTACTGGCCGGAGAGCAGTGAGAAGAGGTTGCGCGGGTAGCTCGAGTAGGTCGGAGCGATGGCGGCACCGGGGCACTGCCCGGCCAGGATCGCCGGCACCGCTTCGATCGTCACCGGCGACACCGAGCTCGCCCGGCGATACCAAGTGCCTTCGCTCGCCAGCCGTGCAAAGTTCGGGTACCGCACGGCGTCGATGCCATGCCGATCATCCATCAACGACGAGGTCGGTAGCGCGTCGAACACGACGAGGACGATCGGCGGCGTCGCGGCAGCCGCGACCGCCCCACTGCGTGCAAGGCCTCCGCCGAGCCACTGCTCCCGGACCCCAGGACGCAGCAGGAACAGGCCTGCGAAGACGATGATCGAGGGCGCGAGCAGAGAGAGCGCCCGCGGGACCGTCGCGGTTCGCTGCCAGCCGATGGCGAGGCCCACCCCTGCTGTCAAGGCCAACGCCAGCGCCGCCCAGGGCGGCAGCGCCACGATGCCATGCAACCAGGGCAGCAAGATCGCGCCACCGAGAATTGCGATCGAGGTCGCGTACGCGAGCCGCCGGGCCGGAGCCGGCAAGACCTGGATCGGGAGAGCCCAGGCCAACGGCAGCAGCCCGGAGAGCAGGCCGACAAGAAGGAAGAAGTCGCCGGCATCGAAACGGCGGTAGACAAAGAAAGCCGGGTTGCTCCCGAGAAGATCGTAGAGTGGCTGAGCGACTGCGAAGCCAAAGAGCACCGAGAGGTGCAAGGCCCCGCGCCGGGAAGAACCGGAGCTCGCCTCAGGCCCCCTCGCTGCCTCCAATGTCACGACCCGTTCTCCGCCTTCCAGCCGTGCTTCCCCACCAGGGGTACGAACGCCACGGCTTCGCCCACTCGACGGTGCACGCTCTTGGCGCGCTGGTCGTAGACGACGAGGCGCTGGGCGGTCCTCTCGCCCTCGGG
>JAPUJD010000026.1 GCA_027296385.1 Acidobacteriota bacterium
ACGGGCAAGAGCCACACCATCGCCAACCTCATCGGGCACCTGCTCGCCCAGAACATGAGCATCCTGGTCACGAGCCACGCCTCGAAGGCCTTGCGCATCATCCGCGAACAGGTCGCGCCGCCGCTGCGGTCGCTGTGCGTCAGCGTCTTCTACAGCGACGAGGACAGCAGCAAGCAGCTCGAGGAGTCGATCACCGGCATCGTCAATTACCTCTCGACGACCAGCCGGCGCAAGCTCAATCGCGAGATCGCCCAACTCTGCGAGAAGCGCGACACCCTCAAGGCCCGGCATGACGAGCTGCGCCAGACGCTGCTGACGGCGATGGCCGACGAGTATCGCAAACTCGAAGTCTGCGGCGAAACCATCGCCCCGTCGGTCGCCGCGCGGAAGCTCATCGAGTTCCGCGGGGTTCACGACTGGATTCCCGGCACGCTCGGCGAGAACACCGATCTGCCCCTCTCGCCCGATGACCTGCGCGAGCTCTACGCGCTGAACGTCAAGATCAGCGCCGGAGACGAGAAGCTCCTCACCGCCCCGCTGCCCGACCCGGAGCAGCTTCCCTCGCCGCAGGACTTCGCGGCCCTCTACGACGACATCAACCGCCTCGAGCGCAAGAACCTCAAGAGCGGCTCGGAGTACTGGCTCCACGACAGTCAGACGCCGGAGATGCTCGCGGAGCTGCTCGAGAACCTCACGGCCGCGGCCGAGGCGCTCCAGGTCGGCGAGGGCTGGCTGCTCGAGTGCTTCGACGCCGGCCGGACCGCCGAAGGCGAGCGCGACTCGTGGGTCTCGCTGGTCCAGCTCATCGAGGAGTGCTGCCAGGAGATCCCGCCCAAGGAGGAGCTGATCCTTTCCCACGGCCCCAAGGTGAAGTCCGATCTCGACGACAAGGAGCTACACCGGATCTGCACCGAGGTGCTCGGGCACTTCAAGGCGGGCAAGACCATCAGGCGGGTGTCGACGCTGCTGAAGCCCGACTGGCAGCAGTTCATCGATGCGTGCACGGTCGACGACGGAACCCCCACCACCGAAGCCCATTTCCAGGCGATCCAGAACCTCCTCGAGGTCACGGCGGCACGGGACAATCTCCGGCGCCGGTGGGACCGCCAGATGGAGTCGCTCAACGCGCCGGAGTCATCGGAGCTGGGCCGCAAGCCGGAGAAGACCGCCCGGCAGTTCGCGGAGAAGATCCTCGGGGCCCTCAACTGGCACACGGAAAGCTGGGTGCCCTGCGAGAAGCTCTTCGAGGGGGCCGGCCTCGACTGGAGGCGTCTCGTGAACAAGGTGCCCCTCCAGCAGACGACCTACGGCCAGATCCTGCGGATCCGCGACGCGGTGCTCAATCACCTCACGCCGCTCATCGAGATCCGCAAGGAGTACCTCGACCGCCAGCGCTGCTTCGAGACGCGGGATCAGTGGGACCAATACCTCAACGGCTTCTCCAAGAAGGAGCGTTCTTTCCCGCTCATCAAGCTCTTTAAGCACGGCCTCAAGAAGGGCAACTACGACTCCTACTCCCAGGCGTGGAAGAAGCTCAGCGAGGTGATCGAGCTGCGCACGTCGTTCGAGCGGCGGCAGGAGCTCCTCGCCGAGCTCGAGCGGGCTGCGCCCGACTGGGCCCAGGCCGTCCGCGAGCGCGAGCGACCGCACAACAAGGGCACGGTCCCCGGCGACGTCGAGATGGCGTGGAAGTACCGCCGCTGGGAGGTGGCGCTCACGAAGATCAGCCAGACCGATCTCGACGCCCTCCAGCACGACCTCAACACGGTGACCGCCCAGCTCCACGAGGTCACGGCCCTCTTCGTCGAGAAGCTGGCGTGGCTGGCGCAGACCGAGCGCACCGGCCTGAAGCAACAGCAGGCCCTCAACGGCTGGCTCGGGCTCCACAAGAAGATGGGCCGGGGCACCGGCAAGCAGGTGGCCCGTCTCAAGGAGGAGGCCCGCAAGACCCTCGTCGAGTGCCGGCAGGCCGTCCCGGTCTGGATCATGCCGCTCTCGCGCGTGGTGGAGAGCTTCGATCTCGCCACCACCCGGTTCGACGTGGTGATCATCGACGAGGCGAGCCAGAGCGACGTCCTGGGCCTCGTGTGCTTCGCCCTCGGCAAGCAGATCGCCGTGGTGGGCGATCACGAGCAGGTGAGCCCCTACGCGGTCGGGCACCAGACGCAGACGATCCAGGGCCTCATCGACGAGATGCTGACGGACATCCCCAACAAGCAACTCTACGACGGCAAGACATCCGTCTACGACCTCGCCCGCCAGTCGTTCGGGGGCACGATCCGGCTCCTGGAGCACTTCCGGTGCGTTCCGGACATCATCCAGTTCAGCAACCAGCTCTGCTACGGCGGCGAGATCAGGGCCCTCCGCGAGGCCTCGGCCGCGAAGGTGGAGCCCTACCTGGTCGAGCACCGGGTGAAGGGCGGGATCGCGGTCAACAAGGTGAACAAGGCGGAAGGCTTCGCGGTGGCGTCGCTGGTCTCGGCCATCTGCCGGCTCCCGGAGTACGAGGATTGCACGATCGGCGTCATCTGCATGGTGGGCACCGAGCAAGCCCTCTGCATTGACTCCATCCTGCGGCGTCGCCTCAGCGTCTCTGAGTACCAGAAGCGGCGCCTGCTGTGCGGCAACGCCTCGCAGTTCCAGGGAGACGAGCGCGACATCATATTCCTGTCGATGGTCGACTCGCCCTCGAACCGGCCGCTGCCCATACGCCAGCGGGAGGACGCGGTGAAGGTGTTCAACGTGGCCGCGAGCCGGGCCCGGGACC
The DNA here is from genome assembly GCA_027296385.1 of Acidobacteriota bacterium. Taxonomy (GTDB): domain Bacteria; phylum Acidobacteriota; class Thermoanaerobaculia; order Multivoradales; family JAHEKO01; genus CALZKB01. The sequence continues at coordinate 2,768 of JAPUJD010000026.1, forward strand.
AGCTCTGGGTGGTCCACTCGCTGAACCCCG
>JAPUJD010000260.1 GCA_027296385.1 Acidobacteriota bacterium
AACATGTTCGACAGGGCGAGGGTCTGGGAGTCGAGCGACGACATCACGGCGGCCAGGACACCGGCGGCCAGGAGGCCGGCCAGCGCCCCAGGCGCGTAACGCCCAATCATACGGATGAAGACCGTATTGGCTTCAGGCCCGACCAGCCCGGGGAAGTCCAGACTGGCCAAGACGCCGATGGTGACGCTCGGCAGCCAGACGACCGCGACGCAAATCGGATAGGCGATCACTGGCAGGCGGAAGGTCGCTCGACTGCGTGCGGTCAGCCAGTGCAGGAAGATGTGCGGGAAGCCGACGACCGACAGGGGGATCGCCATGTAGCTCAACAGCTCCAGCGGGCGAACCCGATCGCCGCGCACGAGCAACTCGGGCTCGACCTCGGCGACGCGCTCGAAGGCCGCCGCGAGCCCGCCGAAGCTGCGCGCCACAATCCAGAAGGTCAGGCCTCCCAGGATCATGAACAGCAGCGTCTGGGCCGCATTGGCCCAAGCGGTACCGCGCAGGCCTCCGGCCGTGACGTAGGCCAGCACCACCAGCGTGATCACCAGGCTGCCGGCCCACTCCGGTACGGCGCCCTCGGTGATGCGGTCAAGGGTGATCCCGCCGCCCTTGATTCCGATCAGCAGATAGGGAATCAAAAGGACCACCTGGAAAACGAAGAGTATGGCGCCCAGCCGCTCGGAGCCCCAGCGGTCGCGAATCAGCTGGACCTGGGTCATGTAGCCATGCCGTTTGCCGAGGGCCCACACCCGGGGAGCAAGGGTGAGGAAGACGACAGGTACCACCAATGCCGTCGACGAGGCCATAAGGGCGAAGACGCCGATGCCACGGTGGTAGGCCTCGCCGGAGGCGCCGAGCAGCGAGAACGCCGTCATGTTGGTACCGAAGAGCGACATCAGTAGCAGGAAGGAGCCGATGCTGCGGGTCGCGACGAAGTAGTCGGTGCCCGTGCCCCGGAAGTAGCGGTTGCTCCACCAGCCGATGGCCAGGACGAGGAGCAGATAGGCAGCGATGATGCCGAGAGTCATGGGAGGGTCGGGGGCCGCGTGTTCACTCTTCGTTTCGGCGTCCCAGGCCCCGGGCGGCGACAGCCATCACGGCCGCGGTCACGAGACAGAAGGCCACATGGTAGGCGAGCCCGATCGGCAGGCCTAGCACAAGGGTGGAGTCGTTCCACCACCAGAGGTCGTTGTGCAGGAGAAACAGAGCGAGAAGCGCGAAGCCGGCGAGCCGCACCCGCCTCACGAAGAAACTCTCGCCGGGCTGGAGGATCGTCGACGCTCCCCCGCCAGGGCCTCGATGAAGCCGTCGAAGGACATGCGATAGACGTTGCCGACGAGCATCTCGATCAGGTGGCGCCGATACTCGGGGTGGCGTTCGAGGAAGCGGGCGAAGCTGAAGTCGTGATCGTAGTAGGCATAGACCAGCTGGCGTAGGGCCTCGGTGCCGCGCCGAAGCTCGTCCTCGAAGCTGCCGAGATTGGCCGCCGTCGGCGCATCGGCCGCCAGGGCCTCGACGATCGCATCGGCCGCCATCTCGCCCGACTTGAGAGCGAGGAACACGCCACTCGAGTAAATCGGATCGATGAAGCCGAAGGCATCGCCGACGAGGACCCAGCCTTCGCCCGCCACCTGCCTGGCGTAGTAGGAGAAGTCGCGGATGGCCTTCATCGGGGTCAGCTGCCGGGCGTCGACGAGCCGTTCCTCGAGCCGCGGGCACTTGGCCAGCTCCTCGGCGAACACCGTCTGCGGGTTGCCGACCCGGCCCTCGACCAGGCTCTCTACCGGGCCGACGACTCCGACACTGGCGCGTTCGTCGGGTAAGGGAATGAACCAGAACCACGCCTGGCGATCCGCGGTTCGCAGAATCAAGGTCGCTCCCGCGTCGATCCCGTCGTCGAGACGGGCACCCTCGTAGTGGGTGTAGTAAGAGACGTTGCGCAGATTGGGCTCGAAGTCGCGGATACCCAGTTGGCGTGCCAAGAGAGCGCTCTGTCCGGTCGCATCGACCACGACCCGGGCGCCGACCTCGAGCTGCGACCCGTCCTGGCGCCGCAGGCGGGCGCCTCTCGCGCGCTCGCCGTCGAAGAGGACACGGCGGACGGAGACACCGCGTTGGACCGCGACGCCCTTCTCGACGGCGTTGTCGAGAAGGATCTCGTCGAACTCGCTGCGCAACACCTGCCAGGTCTGCGAGCTCTCCTCGTCGCTGAACTCGTGGAAGTAGAACGGCCGAGAGCCAACGCCTTCGTGATTGAAGAACTGCACGCTCCACTTCTTGGGGAAAGCCGTGGCGCGTACCCGCTCCAGGACTCCGAGGCGCTTCAGGCTCCAGTAGGTGGCCGGCATCAGCGACTCGCCGACCTTGAATTGGGGCTCGGCCGAGCGCTCGAGCAGAAGAACGTTGTGACCCGCTTCGGCCACGAGTGTGGCGACGGTCGCACCGGCGGGCCCGCCGCCGACTACGATCACGTCGTACTGTTCCTCGATCGCAGCCATGACCAGATCTACATCCGGTATTCGATACGCACAGTGGCCGAAAACGGTTGTCCTGGGATGACCGAGAACGAGCCGAAGCCGCGAGTTCCGTACTCTTTGTCCGTGAGATTTTTCAGGTTCAGGGACACCCGCCAGCGATCCAAACCGTAGTAGACGGCCGCATCGAGCAGGGCGTGACCGTCGATCTCGGCCACGTTGTCCTCGGCGATAAACTGAGAATCGACCCAGCGCAGACCGCCGGCGACCCCGAGGCCGGAGTCGAAGGTGCGGCTCAACCAGGCGCGGAAGAGATGCTCTGGGGCGAAGGCTGGGGTGTTTCCCGAGCGGTCGAGGACGGCGAAAAAGGGCGGGAACGGCAACTGGACCAACTCAGCGAAGCGGATGAGCTCGGCCTCGTTGTAGGCGTAGGAGAGAGTTCCGACGAGCCCTTTGCCGAACTCACCTCCGAGCTCGGCCTCCAGGCCGCGCGAGCGTTGATCGCCGGCCTGCTGAGTGAAGCCGTTGTCGTCGGGGATGGCGATGTTGTCGCGCTCGAGCTGGTAGGCGGCGAGGATCGTGTGCAACCGTCCACCGGCCAGATCGCGCCGCAGGCCGATCTCGAACTGGCGGCTCTTTTCCGGCTGTCGCTCCCCGGCGACGCGGACCGAGGCCGGGGCGAAGGAGCGCGCGACGTTGGCGTAGATCCAGGTCTCGGGCTTCACCTCGAAGACCAACCCGACCAACGGGCTGATCTCGCTGTCGCTGCGCGACAGGCCCGAGAGGCGATCGTCGAAGTCGATGCTGTCGAAACGCGCGCCAAGCATCAGCCGAGCGCGATCCGAGAGCCGGATCTGGTCGACGAAGTACGGGGCGACGATCGTCGTCTCGGAGTCTCCGCTCGACGCTTGTCCAGGGATCGGAATGGGCGTCGCGCCCGGTGTCTCGACGGGCACGAAGAGATCGATCACGGGCAGGAATCCGACGTCGAGCGAGAAGTCGTCGGTGGAGCGCATCAGTTCGATGCCGGCGAGCAACTGGTGCCGGTCGGTGCGCCACAGAAGCTCGAGCTGGTTGCCGAAGAGGTTCTGGCGGTCGTCGAGATCGAGCAGGACCCTCAAGACTTGTGGACCAGTGCCGAAATCGAGCACACCGCTGATGAGAGTGCCGCGGGTATCCCAGTCGAGCTCCCGGGAGTAAAGCTTGTTTCGCACCGTGAAACGCTCATTGATCACGACTTCGTAGTCCACCTGGATACGGGCGATGTCCTGACGCGACTGGTCGAGCGGTGACGCATAGGACCGCTCCCTCGGCACGTCGGGCAGAACCCCTGCCAGCAAAGGCAGCCCGGCATCGGGCCGGTAGTCGGAGCTCGAGAGCTCGAGGCTCACGGTGAGGGCCTTGCGCTCGTTGGGCCGCCACGCGAAAACCGGATGGATGGCGGAAACGCTGTAGTCGCGCCCGTCCCGGTAGCCGTCGCTCTCCCGCCACAAGCCGTTGAGCCGGAAGCTCGTCCGGCCCTCCGCGCTCGCCGCGTTGAGGTCGAAAGACGCCTCCGTTGTGTGGAAGCTCCCCCAGCCGATGCCGAAGGACGCGAGGCCGTGCGGCAGCGTCTGCTTGCGGACCAGATTGACCACTCCGGCCAGCGGGTTGATGCCGTTGAGATAGCCAGCCGGCCCCTTGAAGA
>JAPUJD010000261.1 GCA_027296385.1 Acidobacteriota bacterium
GTTTCTCCGCGGTTTGCTCCTCGAGGGGACTGGATAGCATACGTCTCGGACGAATCGGGATGGGAGGTCTACGTCCGTCGCTACCCGGGATCTCAAAGAGGACGACGGATTTCGAAGGGAGGGGGCCGCGAGCCGGTCTGGTCGGTGGATGGACGGGAGCTGTTCTATCGCCATGGAGATCGGATGATGGCGGTTCCGATAACGACGGAACCGGAGCTCGAAGTCGGAGAGCCCGTCGAGCTCTGGGAAACGCCGTACTTCTCTCAGGGAAGCATCGGCACCATCTACGACGTTGCTCCCGACGGCCGGTTCTTGATGCTCAAGTTTCCCGACACATCCGATACCAAGTCCGCGAGGATCCACGTCTTTCTTGACTGGCTCACGGAGATCGAAGAACGGATGGAGGCGAGCGACTGACGAATGGCTCTCGGTCCTGGCACCATCTTTGGCTTCTACCACCCGCGAACGTCATGACAACCCTTGCGAACTTGGCGAGCCCGAAATCGAGGATCGATCGCTACTTCGGCGAGCCGCGGAGAGCTGAGCAATAGGTCGTCGTCAACTGCGGACCGCGGCCGCCGAGCACCGAGGACAATGGCGGAAACGCATGGGAATCGAACCCACCCTCGCCGAGCATTCACTCACCGAACAACGGTTTTGAAGACCGCGGGAGGCACCAGCCCCCGAGCGCTTCCGTGGGGCGATTGTAGCGGGTGACGAGGGTTTTGCCGCGACGGCGCAGCCTGGTCCGTGCGCGGAGACCTGCTGCACCCGTTGGCTGACCCTCAGAGCGGCCCACAGCCACGCCATGGCGGTAGAGTGGGCGGACGGGAATCTTGACTGTCGGGCTCCGCATGGGCTCGAGGAGGGAAGACAGATGACCACTCGATTCGGTCGTGATCGGCTCGTGGCTAGTGGAGTCGCTTGCTTCGCACTCGTCCTCGTGCCGGCCGCGCTAGCCCAGGACGGTCGTGAGGATCCGCGGGACGTCGGAAGCTCACGAACGGCGATGTTCGATCGCTCGGATCTCGGCAACGTCGCCCAGGCCGCGCGGTTTGCGTACGGCAGCGGCGAGCGTGAACTGAAGCGGGCCGAGAGTTTGGAGGCGAAGCTCGGCAAGCTCGAGGGGAAGAAGCTCGAGACGACGCAGAAGAAGATCGCCACGGCGTACGAGAATGCCCAGGGTTCGTTTCGCGAGGCCCTCGGCCTCGCCCCGAAGATGGTCGAGGCGTACGTCGGCCTGGGTCGGGTGTTACGGGCGACCCGCAAGTACCGCGAGTCGCTCCAGGTGGTGGTTCAGGGGTTGCGCTTGGACTCCGCCAACGATGCGCTCTTTACCGGTTGGGCAGAGTCGATCCTGGGGCTCGATATGTTGGGGACGCTACGCAGGCATATGCGAAGCTCGTGGAGACGAACCCGGCCCGGGCGGAGTTGTTGATGATGGCAATCAAGGATTGGTTGGCGGGGCGACAGGTGGATCCGAGAGAGTTGGCGGCGGCGGATGTGGAGCGGATGGCGCGGTGGATTGCGGACCAGGAGGGCTTTTCAGCAAGCCCCTAGGCTGCTGCTCGGTGGCTGTTGGGCTGGTTGCGGACGAAGTCGACGACTTGGCGGATGACGTCGGGGTCGCGGAGGATTCGGCGGTGGCCGAGGCCCTGGGTCAGGCGGAGCTCGGCGTCGGGCCAGACGTTGGTCAGGCTCTCGACTTCTTCGACGGTGACTTCGTGGTCGTCGCGGTCGTGGAGGGCGAGGAGCGGCTGGGTGAGCTCAGCGGCGTGGCGGGTGGGGATCAGGTCTTCGAAGCGCACGTCGTAGGTCTGCTCGATGTGGCTCTGGGCGCCAGTGATGACGCTCTGCGGCAGGCCGATCAGGTCGCCGACGGTGGTGAGGAAGCTGCCGACGTCGTCGGGGGATGCGAGGTAGACCATGCGGCCGATATCGGCGCCGCGGGCGGCGGCGAGGGTGGTGGCGGCGGCGCCCATGGAGTGGGCGATGACGGTGTGGGCTCCGCCGAGCCAGCGGATGACGTTCTCGACGGCATCGACGGCGTCGACGAAGCCGGCTTGTTTGCCGCTCGATTGGCCGTGGGCGGGCAGGTCGAACCAGTTGACTTCGTAGCCGGCGTCGAGGAGGGGCTCGATGAAGGCGCCGAGCTGACTGCCGCGGCCGGACCAGCCGTGGACCAGGAGGACTTGCGGCCCGCCGAGGCCGGCGTAGGAGACGGCGAGGTCGTAGTCGCCGCAGCGCACGGTGCGGCGCTTGGCGCCGAGGGTCCAGACGCGCTCGCGCCCCGGGGTCGCGGCGCGCCAGGGGGTGAGGAACTGTTTGGCGAAGAGGCGGCTGGTGAGGTTGGGGGCGATGACAGCGCCGATCCGCATGATCAGGCTGACGACGCGAGGGAAACGTACGTTCGTGCTTTTTTCTAGGTTGAGTTGACGCTTGGCGGTCATGGCTGAGTCCTCAGGAGGTGGGTGCGGTCGTCGCTCTGGGCGGAGCCAGGGCGCTACGGGGGGTGGGTCTGGAGTTGGTGATCAGGCGCTCGAACTGGCGCTCGGCGCGCTCGTCGGAGCGCGAGTCGCGCAGGAGGCGGCTGGCGTGGTGGAAGGCGAGGATGATGGAGTAGAACTCGTAGGCGAACTGTTGGGTATCGAGGTCGAAGCGGAAGTGGCCCTCCTCCACTGCCAGCTGGGCGGCGTGGGCCAGGCCGGCGAGCCATTCGCGCTGGTAGTCGACGAGTCGGTCGCGCAGTGGGCCCTGGCGGTCGTCGAGCTCGTTGGCGGCGGCGATAAAGACGCAGCCTTCGGTCTGGGCGACGTGGCCGCGGCCCCAGTCGAGCCAGTTCTTGAAGAGGGCTCTCACCCGGGGCTCGCCGCGTGGGGCTTTCAGCCCGGGGCGGATGACACCTTGCATGAAGCGGTCGACGGCGGTCTCGAGAACTTCGAGCTGGAGTTGTTCTTTGGAGTGGAAGTGACCGAAAAGGCCGCTCTTGGACAGGCCGACGCGTTCGGCAAGGGTGCCGATGGTGAGGCCTTCGAAGCCGACTCGGCTGACCAGGGTGAAGGCGTGGTCGAGGACCATGGCTCGGGTGGCTTGGCCTTTTCTCATAACGGGGAAAATAATACGACCGATCGTTCTTTTTGTCAAGGGGTTCGTTTGTGGGTGCTGGTGAGATGTGCTCTGGGAGGCTGGCGCGAGGGGATGTGCGCCTTGCTGGGTGGTTGGTCGCTGTGGTCGGATTTGCTGCCCTTCTCCGTAGTAGCATCTCTTGATGCCCGACGACTCGCCCACTTCTGTGCTGCGGTTGATTCCGCAGGTTGATCAATTGCTGCAGACGGCTGCGTTCGAGGAGCTGGTGGCCGGGTCGTCGCGGCACCGGGTGGTGGCTGAGTTGCGGGCGGAGTTGGCGGGGGTTCGCTCTCAGGCTCGCGAGGGGAGGATCACGGAGGCGGACCTGACGGCGGAAGCTCTTGCCGGGCGGGTTGGTGCCCGGCTGGGTCGGACGTCCCGCTCTTACTACCACCGGGTGATCAACGCGACGGGGGTGGTGCTGCACACGGGGCTGGGACGTTCTTCACTGGCGGACGAAGCGGTGGCTGCGGTCAGCGAGCTGGCGGCGCACCCGCAGCGGCTGGAGATCGACCTCGAGACCGGCGAGCGCGGGGGGCGCGATGGGGGCTGTGCGCAGCTCTTGACGGAGGTTCTGGGCTGCGAGGCTGCGACCGTGGTGAATAACAATGCGGCGGCAACGCTGGTGGCGCTGGCTGCTCTTGCCGAGGGGCGCAAGGTGGTGCTGTCGCGGGGTGAGCTGGTGGAGATTGGGGGGTCTTACCGGATTCCGGAGATTATTCGCCAGAGTGGAGCGACTCTGTGTGAAGTGGGGACGACGAATCGCACGCACCTGCGGGACTACGAGTCGGCGGTGGACGGGGAGACTGGGGCGCTGCTCAAGGTGCACACTTCGAATTATCAGGTGATGGGGTTTACCAGCTCGGTG
>JAPUJD010000262.1 GCA_027296385.1 Acidobacteriota bacterium
GCGAGTTCGATTGTCTGGTGCAGATGCGCGTCTGGATGCAGGAGGAGGGCGTCGCCACCGAGTCCGAGATCGAAGAGCTCGAAGCGGCGGCGCTCGAGGATGTGCGTAGCCAGCAGCGCTTGGCCTGGGAGAGGTACCAGCAGCCGATCGACGCTGAGCGGCTGGTCCTTACCGGATTGCTGGAGAGTCTGGCCGCGGAGGCCGTTGCCGCAGACGAGCTGCGCTCTGCCGCCGAACGGCTGACGAGACTGCCGAATCCGAATCGCCGGCAGCTGGTCGCCGCGGCGCAGGATGCGGTGGTGGCGACCGCCGGTCACCAGGGCCCGGCCCGCGCCCGGCTCGTGGTCTGGAAGAACGATCAACAGGAGCGTCTGCGCGGTCTCTTCAGCACCCACGTCCATAACGAGTCGGGGGCATCGGCCCTCGACGTCGCGCCGGTGGCGCCGCGCTACGCAGACGGGGCGCCGGAGTTGCGTGGCTTCGAGCTCCTCAACGCCGGCTTCGACGCTGCCTTCGAGCGCTATCCGAACCTGCTGGCCTTCGGTCAGGACGTCGGCCAGCTCGGGGACGTCAACCAGGGACTGGCGGGTTTGCAGGCCAAATACGGTGAGCTACGGATCGCGGACACCGGAATCCGGGAGGCGACCATCATCGGTCAGGCTATCGGCCTCGCTCTCAGGGGCTTCAGGCCGATCGCCGAGATCCAGTACCTCGATTATCTGCTCTACGCCCTGCAAATCATCTCGGATGACCTGGCGACTCTGCATTGGCGTTCGGCGGGGGGCCAGAAGGCGCCGGTCATCATCAGGACCCGCGGCCATCGGCTCGAAGGCGTGTGGCATTCAGGCTCGCCGATGGCCGGTATTCTGAACCTGGTGCGTGGCCTCCACATCTGCGTGCCACGTGACATGACTCGGGCGGTCGGCTTTTACAACACCTTGCTGCAGGGCGACGATCCGGCCCTGGTGATCGAGGTGCTCAACGGCTACCGGTTGCGGGCACCGCTGCCCGAAAACCTGGCCGACTTCACGGTGGCACTGGGTGCTCCAGAAATCTTGCGCCAAGGCTCGCACGTGACGGTGGTGACCTACGGTGCGCTATGCCGGATCGGTCTCGACGCCTGTGAGCTCTTGAGCCGCGTTGGGGTCGACTGCGAGTTGATCGACGTTCAGACCCTACTGCCCTTCGATCGACCGGGAATGATCGTCGAGTCGCTCCAGAAGACGAACCGTCTCGTGTTGATGGACGAGGACGTGCCCGGCGGGGCGACGGCCTACATGATGCAGCAGGTATTGATCGAGCAGGCCGGCTTCGATTGGCTCGATGCCGAACCCGTGACGATCACGGCCCGGGAACACCGTCCGGCCTACGGCTCGGACGGCGACTACGCGTCGAAGCCGACGCGGGAGGAGATATTCACCGCGATCTACGCCCTCATGCACCGGGCGGATCCGGCCGCCTATCCCGATCTCGAGACTAGTTAGGCCACGGCCCGGCGCCAGTCGGACTTACATGAAGCCGAGCTGGAGGCGAGCCGCCTCCGACATCATGTTCTGGTTCCAGGGCGGGTCGAAGACGATGTCCACGCGCGCCTCGGCGACCCCGGCGAGATCCTCGATCCGCCGCTTGACGTCCTCGGCCAGCACCGGGCCCATTCCACAACCGGGCGCCGTCAGGGTCATCTTGATATCGACGACGGCATCGTCCGAGCCTTCGCCGACGCGGCAGTCGTAGACCAGGCCTAGATCGACGATGTTGACCGGAATCTCGGGGTCGTAGCACTTCTTCATCTGACTCCAGACCCGATCCTCGAGCGAGCCGGCTCCGGCCGCCGAAGCGTCTGCGACCACCTCCTTGCCCAGGGCGTCGGCGTTACGATCGTCGACCCTGAACATGGCACCCCGGTCGTTCATGACCGTGAAGCTGCCGCCGAGTTGCTGGGTGATGAGAACGGGAGTGCCCTCGGTCAACATGATCGGGGTACCGTCGGGAATCTGGATCACGCCGACGTCGCGCTTGAGCGTCACTTCTTCACGCTGATGCATAGGCGTGATTATACGAGAATCAGTCGGACGGCGTCTCCTCGGCGGTGGCGACGCCCGCAACCCGGCTCTGTCCAGGGCGTCGGGTCGGCGGAGGCGAACCCGGGGACACTCGACGCGGACGGCCGAGTCTCGTAGCCTTCGGGTTCATATGATCCAGTCGACGCTTTCGCTTTCGGAGGTTGCCGGCCCGCTGCTCGTGTTCCTCTTCCTGCTCGGCCGGTATCTCGAGAGCGCCGGCGGCCGCCGCGTCGAGATCATCGCTACCAGTCCCACCGCCTCGAATTGAGGCGGCCGATGAAGGGGGAGCGCCCAGTGTGGGATGTCCTGGTCGTCGGTGCCGGCCCTACCGGCATCGCGGTCGGAGCCGAGGCTCGGCGGGCGGGGCTTTCCGCTCTGCTGATCGACAAGGGGCCAGTGACGTCGAGCCTGCTCGACTTTCCGACCTTCATGAGTTTCTTTACCACCCGCGATCGGCTGGAGATAGCCAACGTGCCGTTCTCTGTTCCCGACGACAAACCGGATCGACGCCAAGCGCTGGTCTACTACCGAGCCGTCGTGCGGCACTACGATCTGACGGTGCGAACCCACGAGGAGGTCATCGCGGCCGAGCGGACGGAGGACGGATTCACCGTCCAGACCAGGAGGCGCGACGGCGAGCAGAGGCACCGCGCGCGGGCCGTGGTCGTGGCTACCGGTTACTTCGGTCAGCCACGGCGCTTGGGCGTGCCGGGCGAGGACCAGGACTGGGTGAGGGTGCGCTACCGGGAGCCGTTCGAGCACTTCGGCGAGCACGTGGCCTTGATCGGTGCCGGCAACTCGGCCTGCGAGGCCGCGCTCGAGCTCTGGCGCAACGGCGTCGAGGTGACCCTGATCCACCGCCGCGCCGAGATCAAGCCGACCGTCAAGTACTGGGTGAAGCCGGACATGGAGAATCGGATCGCGGAGGGAGCGATCGAAGTCCATTTCGATACCGCGGTCGAGGCTTTCGAAGACCGCGAGATTCTGGCCACTCGGAACGGAGAGTCGGTAAGGATCGCAGTCGACGCCGCCTATGTGCTGATCGGGTATTCGATCGATGCCAAGCTGCTGCGGCGCTGCGGCATCGAGGTCTCGGAGGGCGATCTCATCCCGAGCTTCGACGAGGCGACCGGCGAGAGCAACGTGCCCGGGTTCTACGTCGCCGGCGCGGTCCGCTCCGGCGTGCATACCAATCGCATCTTCATCGACAACTCCCGCGAACACGGCAAGGCGATCGTGGCGCACATCGCGGCGCGCCTGGGGACCTAGCAGCCCGTGGCAGAAGTCTGCAGGGTCGAGTCGACGAGCAGCATCGGGGCTCGGTAGTTTCCGGTCGGTCCCTTGAGGTCGGCGAGCTTGGTCTCGCTGGGGACGAGCTCGGGCCGGCTGCGGCCGCGAGCGATGATGACCTCAACCACGATGAGCCTCTCCGGCGGTCGCCAGCGGTTCCAGGTAGAGCCGCCGTAGGACTCCACGGTGATGGATTTCGTGACCGACGATGACGTAGATCAGGGCCCGAACCGTGAATTCGACGCCGCTGGCGACTCCGCGGCGGTCCAGGGTCTCTTCATCGAAGGATCCGAAGAGAGCGGTATTGGCATCACGCAGGCTCTTGAACTCGGCCAAGAGGTCGGCGAGAGAGCGTTCGGAGGCCTTGGAGGAGCGGGCCCAGATCTCCTGGTCCATGCCCGGCAGTTCGGCTGGATCGGATCGCGCGAAATGGAGCGCACGGTAGGCAAAGAGCCGCTCGGCATCGATCACGTGGCCCACGACCTCGCGCAGTGTCCACTTGCCGCGGGCGTAGGCGTAGCGCTCGCCCTCTGGGGTGACGGGGGCCAGCAGTTGCGCGAGCGCCACAGGAGCCTCGGCCAGCACCTCGAGGATCGGTTGCTCTGGGACGCTGTCGATGTAGGTTGCGTAGAACGGGTCGTACTCACTCTGGGCCGGCGCTTGCATGGCGAAACAATCTAGCAGAACGAACCGTTGGCACCTAGGATGGCGAGCACCAGGGTAGACTGGGGCCGTGAACTCGGGTCGAACGCTTCTCGTGGCGGCGAGAAACCGTTCCTGCCGGCGGTGTTGGCAGGTGAGTTGCGCAGCGTGCCTCGCGGTTTTGATCCTGGCCATGGCGCCAGCCAGATCTGAGGGCCAGAGGGCACTTATTATGAGGTCAAGGTAAAGCTGCGCAAGGTGTCGAAGGGTGCTCGGGCGCTCCACCTCCCGGGCTACTACTCACCGCTGCCTTACGCAAGCGAGAGGGGAGAGATCCGCCGGCTGCGCGCAGCCGACTTGCTGGCCACTGGTGAGGACGGCGGAAGGGTGGCGACTGGAGTTCTCGCTGCGGCGTTTGCGACCGGCGGATCGCAGGCCGACGTCCTCACGATCGCCGCAGGAATCGACTGCCCCCCCTGGATCCGAGTCAACCCGCAGACG
>JAPUJD010000263.1 GCA_027296385.1 Acidobacteriota bacterium
CCCAACGTTCATACGACTCGGTACGCCGAGCGGATTGAGCACGATCTCCACCGGCGTGCCGTCCGGCAGATAGGGCATATCCTCCTCGGGAAGCACCCGCGAGATCACGCCCTTGTTGCCGTGACGACCGGCCATCTTGTCGCCGACCTGGAGCTTGCGCTTCATGGCGATGTAGACCTTGACCATCTTGATCACGCCCGGCGGCAACTCGTCGCCCTTCTGCAGGAGCTCGATGCGCTCCCGGTTGATCCGTCGCAAGATCTCGACGTAGGAGTCGGTGCGCCGGTAGATGTCCTCGACCTCGGTCAGCGTCTTTCTGTCGCTGATTGGAAGTTGGAGGATCTCCTGACGCATGAGGTGGGTCAGATCGTCGTAGGCGAGCTTGCCGCCGCGCTTCAAGATCGTCTGTCCGTCCCTGTTCTTGACCGTCTTCGAGACCGTCTTGCCGGCAAGGAGGTCGGTGATTTTCTTGTTGCGCTCTTCGTTGTAGATCCGGATCTGATCCTTGATGTTCTTGTCGAGGCGCTGGACTTCGTGGGCCTCGATCTCGAGCGCACGCTCGTCCTTCTCGACACCCTTGCGGGAGAAGATCTGGACATCGACGACGGTCCCCTCGATGCCTGGTGACACCTTGAGGGAAGCGTCGCGCACGTCGCCGGCCTTCTCGCCGAAGATCGCCCGCAGCAACTTTTCTTCCGGCGTCAGCTGGGTCTCGCCCTTGGGCGTGACCTTGCCGACGAGGATGTCGCCCGGACGCACCGTCGCACCGATGCGCACGACGCCGCTGTCGTCGAGGTCCTTGAGAGCGGACTCGGCGACGTTGGGGATGTCGCGGGTGATCTCCTCGGGTCCGAGCTTGGTGTCGCGAGCCTCGACTTCCTTCTGTTCGATGTGGATCGAGGTGTAGTAGTCGTCCTTGATCAGCTTCTCGGACACCAGGATAGCGTCCTCGAAGTTGTATCCCCGCCACGGCATGAAGCCAACGAGCACGTTGCGCCCGAGAGCGAGCTCGCCTTGGTCGGTGCTCGGTCCGTCGGCCAGGGGGTCGCCCTTGCGCACCCGCTGCCCCTCTTGGACGATCGGTTTCTGATTGACGCAGGTGTTTTGGTTGGAGCGCCGGAACTTGGTCAGCTGGTAGATGTCGGCGCCGAACTCCTTCGACTCGCCGGTCTCGATATCCTCGCCCTCGACGCGAACGATGATGCGCTCCGAGTCGACCGAGTCCACGATGCCAGCGCGCTGGCACAACACCACAGCGCCGGAGTCGCGAGCCACGATGTTCTCCAGCCCGGTGCCGACGATCGGCGCTTCGCTACGCAAGAGCGGCACCGCTTGGCGCTGCATGTTCGAGCCCATTAGCGCGCGATTGGCGTCGTCGTGCTCGAGGAAGGGAATGAGCGCCGCGGCCACCGAAACCAACTGCTTGGGGCTGATGTCCATGAAGTCGACGCGGTCGGGCTCGACCGTGACGAAGTCGCCGCCGGCACGGGAGATGACCTGTCCCTCGAGGTTGCCCTTCTCATCGAATTTGGCGTTCGCTTGGGCGATGATGTAACGCTCCTCCTCCCACGCGGTGAGGTACCAGGCGAAGGGCTCGCCCCCGACGACGGTCCTCTTGGCCCGCTCGAGCCGAGCGTTCTCCTTCTCCAGCTGGCTGCGGGTGATGATCTCGCCGAGCTTGAACTCGCCGTCACCGATCCTCACGACCCGGAAATGGTCGATCACCTGCCCGCCCTCGACCTTCTTGTAGGGGCTCTCGATGAAGCCGTAGTCGTTGATGCGAGCGAAAGTGGCCAGCGACGAGATCAGGCCGATGTTCGGGCCTTCGGGCGTCTCGATGGGGCAGATGCGCCCGTAGTGCGACGCATGAACGTCGCGGACCTCGAAACCCGCCCGCTCACGCGACAGGCCGCCTGGCCCGAGGGCCGACAGGCGGCGTTTGTGGGTAACCTCGGAGAGCGGGTTGGTCTGGTCCATGAACTGCGACAGCTGCGACGAGCCGAAGAACTCCTTGATCGCCGCGATGACCGGCTTGGAGTTGATCAGGTCGTGCGGCATCGCCGAGTCGATATCCTGATGGACGGACATCTTCTCCTTGATGGCGCGCTCCATGCGCACCAGGCCGACGCGGAACTGGTTCTCGAGCAGCTCACCGACGGTCCGTACGCGACGGTTGCCGAGATTGTCGATGTCGTCCACCCGACCGATGTCGCGATGCAGTTGCAGCAGGTATTCGACCACCTTCTCGAAGTCATCGGACGAGAGCGTCTTCTGCTCGATCGGCACCTCGCTGTCGAGCTTGATGTTGAACTTGAAGCGGCCGACGCGCGAGAAATCGTAGCGCTTGGCGTCGAAGAACATGCCGTAGAAGAGTGACCGGGCGCTCTCGAGCGTCGGCGGGTCACCGGGCCGCATACGGCGGTAGATCTCGATCAGGGCCTCCTTCGAGTCCCGCGTCGTATCCTTGGCCAGCGTAGTCGAAAGGATGTTGCCCGGCAGGTCCCAATCGGGGAAGAAGACCTCGATCGGCGAGTGTTTTCGCCCCTTGAGCTGGTCGCAAATGTCGTCCGGGGCCTGGTCGTTGGCCTCGAAGATCACCTCGCCGGTGTCGAGATCGACCACGTCGGCGATGAATAGCGCACGGTCGAGATCGGCAGCGCGAACCTCGAAGGTCTTGTCGCCGGACTCGAGCTCGGCGAGACCAGCCTTGTCGCAGCTGAGGCCGGCGAACAGGCGGTAGACCTCACGCCGGGCCCGGCTATTGCGATCCCGCACCCGCTCCCGGTTCACGACCTCGGCCGGAATGCTGAGCTCCACCTTGGTCTTGGTCTTCGGCGCCAAGGGCACGGCAACGTAGAAACGACGCAGGATCGACTCGTTGGTCTCGAGACCGAGGGCACGTAGAAAAACAGTCCCGTGGAACCGGCGCTTGCGGTCGATGCGGACGTTGAGCACTTCTTTCTGGTCGTACTCAAACTCTACCCAGGAGCCGCGGTAGGGAATGATCTTGGCCAGATAGCCGCGCGGCTTCTCCTTGATGAAGAAGACGCCCGGGCTGCGGTGCAGCTGGCTGACGATGACTCGCTCGGTGCCGTTGATGACGAAGGTGCCGTGGTCCGTCATCAGCGGAATCTCGCCGAAATAGACCTCCTCCTCCTTGGCATCGCGCATCATCTTGGTGCCGGTCTCGGGGTCCTTGTCGTAGACGAAGAGCCTGAACGTGCCGCGCAGGGGCACGCCATAGGTCATGCCACGCTCCTGGCACTCGGAGATCGAGTAGTTGAGCTGGAGATCGATCGGATCGCCGCAGACGTCGCACTTGGTGACTCGGTTCTTGTTGACCGCGCCACACTCGCCACAAGCTACGGTCTCCTCGTGGGGGTGGTCGGTCATGATCTTCGCCCCACAGTTGCTACACGTCATGCGCAGGTACTCGAGCCCCTGTAGCTCACCGCACTTGCACTTCCAGTCGCCGATCGTGTACTTGACGAAATCGAGAGCACAAGTCTCGCGGAAGTCGGAGAACGGGAACAGATTGGTGAAGACCCCCTGCAGACCCCGGTTGGCCCGTTCTTCGGGCAACAGGTTCATCTGCAGAAATCGCTCGTAGGAGCGTCTCTGCACGTCGATCAGATTGGGGATCGGCAGCGAGGTCTCGATTTTCGAGAAGTCCTTGCGTTGACGCTTGATTCCGTTAGTCTGGCTCATAGACCCTTCCTGTTCAGTGCTAAAGCCTTTGAAGGCAGAAAAGCACGCCTCCCCGCACAGCGCCAAGCGCCGCTTCGACTCGGGCGTTCATGCCCACTCTCCGCAAAATCGCAGAGCCAGAATCTACTTGAGCTCCACCTGGGCTCCGGCGTCCTCGAGCTTCTTCTTGACCTCTTCCGCTTCGTCCTTCGACACGGCTTCCTTCACCGTCGTCGGCGCTGCCTCGACCAGGTCTTTGGCGTCCTTGAGGCCCAAGCTGGTGACCTCGCGAACGGCCTTGATGACGTTGATCTTCTTGTCACCGAAGGCCGTCAGGATGACGTCGAACTCGGTCTGTTCCTCGGCCGCCGCCTCGCCGCCGCCGCCGGCGCCGGCCAAGGCCGTCGGCACGGCAGCGGCCGCCGCCGAGACGCCGTAGTGATCCTCGAGCGCCTTGACCAGGTCATTGAGCTCGAGCACCGACAGGTCGTCGATCTGCTTGATGAAGTCTTCAGTCGCAATAGCCATTTCGATCTCCTCCAACCTCGGCAGGGCCGCTGCCAGGGTCTGGTTCAATTCCCACTCGGCCTCAGGCCGAGGTTGTCTCTTTCTTCTGACGAATCTGGTCGATCACGAGCACGAAATCCCGCGGAATCGCCGCCAGGGTCCGGACGAAGCTGGTGATCGGGGACTGCAAGAGGAACAGCAGCTTGGCCAGCAGCTCCTCACGGCTCGGCATCGAAGCGATTTCGGACACCTGCTGCGCCGAGACGGGTTGACCGTCGACCAGCCCCCCCTTGAACTCGAACTTCGGTACAACCTTGGCAAAGTCCGTCAGGACCTTGGCGATCGTGACGGGGTCGTCTCCGTAGGCAATCGCGGTCGGACCGACGAACTGGTCGCGCAGACCGTCGAGCGCTGCGCCCTCGATGGCCCGCAACGCGATGCGGTTCTTGACCACGACGTAGGTGCCGCCCGAGGCACGAATCCTGTCGCGCAGCTCGGTGATCTGCGGCACCGTGATACCCAACGCATCGATGAGGAACGCGTGCGACGAAGCCGCGATACCTTCGCGGTACGACTCCAGAAGCTCCTCTTTTTGTTCGCGACTGAAAGGCATCTTACCTCCTAGGCCTCGGCGACCGTCATGACGGACTCATCGAGCCTGATTCCAGGCCCCATCGTGGTCGAGATGACGGCCGACTTGACGTACTTGCCCTTGGAAGCGGCTGGTCTGGCGCGAATGACGGCACCGATCAGCGCCGCGGCGTTCTCGATGAGCTGCTCTCGCGAAAACGAGGCCTTGCCGAACGGAGCGTGGATGATGCCCGTCTTCTCGACCCGAAACTCGATTTTTCCCGCCTTGATCTGGCCGATGGCTTCGGCGAGATCGAAGGTGACGGTTCCGGTCTTCGGGTTCGGCATCATGCCCCGAGGACCCAGGACCCGCCCGAGCTTGCCGGCGACCTTCATCATGTCCGGCGTCGAGACGACGGAGTCGAAGTCGACCCAGCCGCCCTCGATCTTCTTCGCCAGATCCTCGGCACCCACGTAGTCGGCGCCGGCATCCTCGGCCTCCTTGGCCTTCTCACCCTGAGCGAAGACCAGGACCCTGAGCTCGCGGCCGGTCCCGTGCGGCAGCACGAGCGTGCCACGAACCATCTGGTCGGCGTGCCGCGGATCGACTCCGAGGCGCAGCGCCATCTCCATCGTCTCGTCGAATTTGGCTGTAGCGTTCTTCTTCGCCAGCTCGACGGCCTCCGCCAGCTCGTACGGCCGCTCTTCGATCTTGGCCACGGCCTCCTGGTATTTCTTCCCGTGCTTCGCCACGTCTTTCTCCCCCTCAACCCTCGACTTCGATACCCATCGAGCGGGCTGTGCCTTCGATGATCCGCATCGCCGCTTCCATGGACGCCGCGTTCAGATCTTCCAGTTTGGTCTTGGCGATCTCTTCGACCTGCGACCGACTGACCTTCCCCACCTTCTCGCGATTGGGCTCGCCCGAGCCCTTCTCGACGCCGGCAGCCTTCTTGAGCAGTACGGCGGCGGGAGGCGTCTTGGTAATGAAAGTGTAGCTGCGATCCGAAAAGACCGTAATCACGACCGGGATGATCATGCCCGGCTGACTCTGCGTGCGGGCGTTGAACGCCTTGCAGAAGTCCATGATGTTGAGCCCTGCCTGGCCCAATGCCGGACCGACCGGCGGAGCCGGAGTCGCTTGACCCGCTGGAATCTGCAGCTTGACCTGCCCGATGACCTTTTTTGCCATGCTTCTCCAGTCCTTAGAGCTTCTGCACCTGACTGAAGTCCAGCTCCACCGGCGTCGCGCGCCCGAAGATCGTGACCATGACCTTCAGCGTATTGCGATCCAGATTCACCTCTTCCACCACGCCGGTGAAGTTGTTGAACGGGCCGTCGATGATCTTGACCGGCTCGCTCTTGTCGAAGATGTACTTCGGCTTCGGCTTCTCCTTGGCGCTGACCACCTGCTCGAGGATCTGATCCACCTCCTCCTGGGACAACGGCGTCGGCTTCCTGCCGCTGCCGACGAACCCCGTCACCTTGGGCGTGTTCTTGACCACGTGCCAGGTGTCGTCGGTCATCTCCATCTGGACGAGAATGTAGCCGGGGAAGAACTTGCGTTGGAGCTCTCGCTTCTTGCCCCCACGGTACTCGACGATGGTTTCGGTCGGTATGCGGATGTCGCCGAAAGCATCGCCCTGGTCGAGCGCCTCGGCCCGTTGGCGCAGAGTCTCCTTGACGCGATCCTCGAACCCTGAGTACGTGTGCACGATGAACCACGCCATGTTGGGATTCTTCGGCCGGGGAGCCTTTTCGGTCTTCTTCGCCTCGGTCACCACTTCCGCATCCTCGGACTCTCCCTCACCCGCCGCCTTGTCGATGTCAGCAGTCATCAGGTCAGTACCCTCACGATGAACTGGTAGCCTTGGACGATCAGCAGGTCAGCGCCGAAGAGATATAAGGCGAAGATGAAACTGGTCACGAGCACGACGATGGTGGTCGACACCACCTCGTCCCGCGCCGGGAACGTCACCTTCTTGATCTCGGAGCGCACTTCCGTGAGGAAGGTCCTGAACTGCTTCAATCGATCGAACATCGCTTTGCTTGTCTCTCTTGCGTCGTGGCAGCATCCTTGACAGACCGGATCGTCGAGCAGAGTCCGTCCGATCGACCCCGGCCTGGAAACTGGCAGGCCAGGAGGGATTCGAACCCCCAACATTCGGTTTTGGAGACCGACGCTCTACCAGTTCGAGCTACTGGCCTGTAGATGCTTGATCCCGTACTCACGTCTCCTTCGAGCCGCCCGGCGAGAGCGGTGACGACTACTCCTTGATTTCGGTGACGGTACCGGCACCGACGGTGCGGCCGCCCTCGCGAATGGCGAAGCGAACACCCTTCTCCATCGCGATCGGAGCGATCAGCTCCACGTCCAGGTTCACGTTGTCGCCCGGCATCACCATCT
>JAPUJD010000264.1 GCA_027296385.1 Acidobacteriota bacterium
GCACCTGGTGGCCGCCGGCGGCGTAGGTGCCGAGAAGCGCCGCCGTCGCATCTGCACGGTCGTCATCGAAATTGACCAGGATGTCGTCGACGACAAGCGGTAGGGCGACGAGCTGGTCGGCGTAGACCGAGGCAAGCGCCAGACGCATGGCGAGATAGAGCTGTTCCTTCGTGCCCCGCGAAAGCGCCTCGGGACCCTTGCGGTTGCCGGAGCCGGTTGCTTCGACCTGCAGGTCGATCTCGCCCAGCGGCGCGAGAACTCGGGTGTAGGCGTCTCGGGTCATGGTGGAGAAGTACGCCGACGCGAGGCGGAGGACCTCCGGCTGGCGCTCTTCCTCGTAGACCTTCTTGGCCAGATCGAACAAGGTCGCCGCCGTCGTGTGCTCGGCCCAGGCTCCGATGGCGCTGACGAGCTCCGAACGTGCCTGTTCTCTCTTGAGCAGCAGTTCTCCGAGCTCGGTGTCGCCTTCGAGGTAGGCGATGCGCTCGGCTACCCCTCCGAGCTGCTCGTTGATGCCGTCGCGCCGCGCCAGCACGGCCGCCACCGCGGCTTCGGCGTCGTCGAGCAGGCGCTGGATCTGATCGGGATCAAGACTCTCGAGCCGCCCGCGAAGGCCGCCGATCCCTTCCTCGCCGGCGCCGGCGCGGAGAGCGGCCCGGGCCTGGACGTATTGCTGCATTTCCTTGCGTAGCCGCAAATGCTGATCCTCGGCCGAGTCGAGCTCCGCCTGCAGGGTCTCGAGCTGGCCGACGAGGGGTTCAACCGCCTCCAAGAGCTTGTCATCGAGCGGCACCGGGTCGCCGCCGAGGTCGGTCATCAGGGCGTTGACCCGGCCGCAGGCCACCGACAACTCCTCGAGCGTGCTTTTTCGGCCAGCCAAAGCGGTCTCCCGTTGGCGCGCCACCTCCTGCGCCTCACGCACCCGGTCGAGCAAGTCGAGGGCCCCGTCGAGCGTCAGGTCAGCGTCCAGCCCCGCCTTATCGAGCCACTTCTTCCACTCTTGTTCCTTGTCGCGGAGGCTCACCTCGGTGATCTCGTGCTGGGCCCACAGGGTTTCTTCGCGTTCTGCCGAGGCCAGCCGTTCGTCCTCGAGCTCCTGCAGGCCGCGGTAGCGGAGCCAGTAGGCTACGATGCCGGCGATCGCTCCGGCCGTTCCCACCGCGGACGCAATCATGAGGCGAAACTGGACCGGCATCAAAACGGCGCTGAGGAACGTCACCACGATAGCGACCATCCAGGTCAGCATCACCGCCTCCCGACTGATCGGATCGCGGCGGTTGACGATCGACTCGTAGGCGTCGTGCGCTTCTCCGGCGCGAGCCGCGATGCTCTCGATCTCGCTTTCGATCTCGCGCAACTCGCCGGCATACTCGCGCGCCGACTCGCGCTGCTTCAGTCCGGCTTCTGTCCACAGAATGCGATCGACGTTCCACTCATCGCCGAGATCCGTGAGGTGAGACTCGAGCGCCGACTCAGCCGAGTCGGCGTCGCCGCCGTGCTTGTCGGCCGCGGCCCGTAGCTCGCGGAGGCGGGGGGCCGAGGCGAGCATGCTGCGGATCCGCCCGCCTTCCTGCAGAACGGCGCTTTCCCTTTCGGTCACCAGGTCGGTTGCCTCGGCGACGCTGGCCTCCTCGAGAGGAACGCCGAGCGCTTCCAGCGCCGACTCCGCGGCGAGCAGCTCCTCGTAGTCGCCCCAAGCGCTGCGCGCCCGGCGGGCCGCGTCGAGCTTGCATTGCCGCCCGTCGAGCTCGCCGTCGAGGGCTGCCAACCGCTCGCCCAGCGTCGCCTGTTGCTTCAGCAGCTTGCCGTGTTCTTCCGGAAGTTGCTGGAGCGGCTCGATGTTTCGCTGCAGCGCCTGGATGTGGTCGGCGAGACGCGGCACGCGTTGTTTCTTGCCACGCTTCAGGAAGTATTCGCGGCGCGCCTCGTCGAGACGGGCGCGAAAGCCGAGCGGATCGGTTCCCGCCGCCGCCATCCCGGCGCTGTAGATATGGGCCGCGACCTCCTCGTTGCGCATGGTCTCGATCCTCTGCAGCTCCGAGAGGCCGAACGCGAAGATGTTCTCGTACACCTCGCGCGTGGTGCCGCCGAGGAGCTCCGAGAGCGTGTCTTCGGGAAGTGGTTTTCCATCCCCATCGAGTACCTGCAGCGCGCCGGAGGAGCTGCCGTCGCTCGTGCGGACGATGCGAAACACCTTGTCGTTTTCCTCGATCTCGAGGTAGCCGCCGTGCTTGCCACCGTGCAGGGGCCTGTATCGCTCCGGATGTTTGCGTTGCCGGAAGCCGTACAACACCGCCCGGGCGAAGCTCATCAAAGTCGTCTTGCCGCCTTCGTTGGGGGCGACGAAGACATTGAGCCCGGGCTCGAGGTTGTCGAGCGTCAGGTCGCGCCAGATGCCGAAACCGTCGATGTGGAAGCGCTTGAAAATCATGAGTCGATGTCCGCGCCCAGCAGGCCTTCGATCGAAAGCACTTCGGCGCGGCGTAGCAGGCGCGGCCAGTCGATCGTTTCCCACGGATCTTCGCCGAGCAGCGTGGCGAGCCGGGGATCTTCCAGCAGCACCGCGAGCTCGCCCCTGATTGCGGTGCTGACTTCATTCGGCGTGCCGAGGTCGAGGTCGCTGCCGATCTCGGCAGCTGCCAGGGTGACCGGGTTGCGCCGCGCCTCGTCGGCGAGGCGCAGCAGATCGCCGAGCAGATCCTGTTGCTTGCGCAGTTGCTCGAGGTCGCGCGCCGGGCGGGTTTCGGCTTCCAAGCGTTGCAGCCAGACGGCGCCGGCGAAGGGCTCGGGAGCGTGCTCGTCGCGCAACGCCTCCAGCAGTTCGATGACCACCCCGGGGCGCCGCAGGTCGGCGTGAACGGGGCCCGAGCCGGTCAGCGTCCACAACACGATGTGCAGCCGGTCCGGAGCTTCCGCCGCGGTTTCGGAGCTGATCTCGGCGAACGCCCCGATGACGTCCTCCAGGGACTCGAAATCGCCGATTGGG
>JAPUJD010000265.1 GCA_027296385.1 Acidobacteriota bacterium
GCGCTCGAACCCGGCCAGATGCTGTCCCACTACCGCCTCGTCGAGAAGATCGGCGAGGGGGGGATGGGGGTGGTGTGGAAGGCCACCGACACGACCCTCGATCGCGACGTGGCCATCAAGATCCTGCCCGACCCGTTCGGCGCCGAGAGTGAGCGCATCGCCCGCTTCGAGCGGGAGGCGAGGCTGCTGGCGTCGCTCGATCATCCTGGCATTGCCGCCGTTTACGGTTTGCACCTGGTGGACGGCGTCCGCTTCCTGGCGATGGAGTACGTTCCCGGCGAGGATCTTGCCGCCCGTCTGAGCCGCGGGCCGCTGCCGGTGGAAGACGCCATCGACATCGCCCGCCGGGTCGCCGATGCGCTCGAGGCCGCCCACGAGCAGCACGTCATCCACCGGGACATCAAGCCGGCCAACGTCGTCCTGCGGCCGGACGGTGCCGTGAAGGTCCTCGATTTTGGCCTGGCCAAGGCGCTCTCGCCCGATGGCGTGGACGGCAGTGACAACGCCCTGTCGATGTCACCGACGATGACCGCGGCCACCGTCGCCGGCGTGGTTCTCGGAACGGCGTCCTACATGAGCCCCGAACAGGCGCGCGGCCGGCCGGTGGATCGCCGCACCGACATCTGGGCTCTGGGATGCCTGCTCTACGAGATGCTCACCGCACAGCGCCTGTTCACCGGAGAGACGGTGTCGGACGTTCTGGCCGCGGTGTTGCGGGCCGATATCGATCTCGCCGAACTGCCCGGAGAGACGCCGGCAACCGTTCGATCCCTCCTGGCCCGCTGCTTGGATCGCGACCCGCGCACTCGCCTGCAGGACGCCGGGGAGGCGCGCATCGTCCTGGCCGCCCCGGGCGTAGCGGACGAAGAGGACGAGCCTCGCCGGGAGCGAGGCATGATCTGGATCGCAGCGGCCGCGGCTGTCGCTTTGGTTGCAGGGATCGGCGTCGGACGCCTGGTACTGACGTCACCGCCGCCTCCGCAACAGAACCTGGCGCTGCAGGTGAGTGTGCCGGATAGGGAGACGGTCACCGGCTCCTTTGCGCTTTCACCCGATGGCACGAAGCTGGCCTTCCTCACCACGGGGGAGGCTGGCGAGCCCGATCTGTGGCTGCGGCCGCTGGATAGCTTCGATGCCCGGCCGTTGCCCGGCACGGCCGGCGCGCGGTTTCCGTTCTGGGCGCCTGACGGGAACGAGATCGCCTTTTTCGCCGACGGTGTGCTGTCGCGGCTCGCGCTCGATGGCAGCTCGCCGCGGCGCGTTGCCACGGCCAACGACCCCCACGGCGGCACCTGGAGCCAGTCCGGTGTGATCCTCTTCGGCACCGAGACCGGGATCTTCAAGGTCAGAGCCTCCGGCGGGGCCCAGCCGGTGGCCGTCACCGAGGTTGACGAGGAAGCAGAGAACGCTCACGTCTGGCCGGTCTTCCTTCCGGACGGCCGGCGCTTCGTTTTCCTCACCGATTCCGCCACCGACGAGGGGCATCGGGTACGCCTCGCCGACCTCGACGGTGGTGAGACCAGGACCCTGCTCACGGTGATTCGCTCCAACCTTGGCATTGACCCGGCCGGATTCCTCCTGCTGATCCAGGAGAACCAGCTCATGGCATACCGGATGGATATGGACTCGGGCGCGCTCTCGGGCGACCCGGTGTTCGTTGCGAACGAGATCCACCCCCTGGGCGCCCGCCATCAGGCACCATTTGCGGTCTCTGCCAGCGGCGCACTCGCGTATCAGCATGGTTCCGCCATCGTGGAACTGGTACACCTGGATCTCGACGGCGCGAGTCAGGGCGTGATCGATATTGGGCACTTCGGCAACCCGGTCCTGTCTCCGGACGGCCGGCGCCTCGCGTTCGAGGAGGAAAGATCCGCCGAGGAATGGCTGATCTGGGTGCATGATCTCGAGCGTGGCGTGCGCACGTTGCTGTCCGAGCGTGGCGTGCGATCTACCAGTCCAGTTTGGGGCCCCCGAGGCAATACGATCTACTACAGCTCCGTCGTAGATGACGAGTGGACGGCCCTACGAGAGCCGGCCGGCGGCGGTGGCGCGGCGGAATCCCTCGGGGCGCCGTCGGAGCTTCTGGAGACGGGTGACTTCTACCTGCTGGATTGCTCTCCGGATGGACGATGGCTCCTCGCTACCGCAGATATCAAGGGTGAGGGCATGAACCTCTTCTTGCGTGCGTTGGACGACGATAGCACCGGATGGATTCCTTGGCGTGGTGGCCCGAGAAGCCAATCCAATGGTACCTTCTCGGCAGATTCCTCCTGGATCGTGTTCACGAGTAACACGTCGGGCCACGAGGAGGTGTACCTGGCGCCCGTCGAGGCGGGCGGCGGCGACCGACTGAGGCAGATCTCGGCAGGTGGCGGCATCGAGCCCCGCTTCACCGCCGACGGCACCCGCATCTACTACCGCTCCTCGGAGGAGGATCTGGTGGCCGTGGAGGTTGAGCTCTCCGAGGATGGCGCGACCGCCGGCCCGCCCGAGGTGCAGTTCGCCGTCCGCGTGCCGTTGGAACTGGGCTACTGGCGCAACACGTTTGACGTCGCTCCGGACCACAAGAGCTTTGTCGCCATCCGGGCGACCGACACCGGTGACCGCTCGATCCGCGTCCGAACTCGGTGGCAGGCCGCGCTGGACTAGGACATCCCTGCTCGGGAACAGAGAGCCGGCGGCCGATGCACCGGACAAGATGAAGATTGAGCATGTGGGTCAGCAGGAGTCGGCGATTCCATGGCAGCCTCCATTCGCAGCGGCCAGGAATAGCCGCCAGCGTCTCCACAATGTCTCCAAGACTGGGGACGACTCGGGACGACTCCAGACGACTCCAGAGGACAACAAGTTGTACACAAGGCAACGAGTTATCAGCCAGTTAGCAACGAAAGTCGTGCGCCATCAACAGGTTAGCTTTTTGCCCCCAATTGGGTTCGAATCCCGTCGGGGACGCCAATTCGTCTCAGTTGCCCTGTTCGAACTCCCTGAACCAGTTTTCGACGACGGTGATGATGGGCCTCGGGGTGTTGGTGCCGACCGGCTCGACCATCACGAACCTCTGACCGTCATCTGCGATGGCGTAGCCCTGCCCGGCAAGCTCCCAGGTGAACAGCATCTTGGGCCGGCCCACGCTGAGCGAGGGTCGAAGGGCGATCTCCACCTCCATCAGGTCGCGCCCCTGTAAGAAGTAGATCCGATCGCCTGCAGCGCTCCAGATCGGAAACCCGCCACCCCCCGTCGATAGCTGCCACTTGCCGTCCTCCGCGGGAAAGCGGCGCAGGTAAATCTCGGCAGAGCCCGATTCATCGGAAACGTACGTGATCCACGCACC